>JANQPU010000128.1 GCA_028285315.1 Acaryochloris sp. IP29b_bin.176 | reverse complement strand
AATGACTTATGTGCACACGGTAGCTACATGGGAGCGAATCGAAATGGGTTGGCTCATCGATCACCTGGTTCTCAAAAGACAACATTGAAGCAATGGCTTGGACGGTCGTGGGTGAAACCCGCTTCTGTACTAGTGTACAAGTCGCCCCTCTAATATGACGTATTTTAATGTAATTTTTAATGTAAATAAGATATTAGTCTCATATTTTATGTTGGAGCGTTATTACAGTATGTTATAACGTTGATATTGCACGGTATACCGCTATGACTGATAAAACCTACAAGGCATCTTGGGCTAAAATCGGCAATTCCTCTGGCTATCGCATCACCAGTGACTTCTTTCGAGAACACCCAGAATTTGTAGAGTCAGACGGGGTGATCCAGGTAATCGCCCCAGACACGGTGATTTTTTCCAGAACTAAATCTGAGGATGAGGGCCGGGTGGAGGATGAATTGATGCTCAGTCTCTACCTGGATTTTTTGACGAAACAGGCCCTCGCCAACCCTGATGAGCTGCAAGAATACACTCAAGCAATGGCCGATGAAGATGAGGACTTAATCGCAGGTGTGATCCTCGATGCTGATTAACGGCTGGAAGATTTACTTTCTCAAACGCCTGTTTGGGCAACAACGTCAGGTGCTAAGGGCTGAAGTCAAGCGACTAAAAGCAACTCTACCCCCGGAGGACTATGTACACCATCCCACAGTCAAGCTCTATGCCGCCATCATGCAAGCGATTAAGGAGAAAATCCCAGCTGATCCATTTGCCTCTCACTTTGCCCTAACGGGACCACTGAAGAAGTTTGGCCGGGTTAAAAAGATGGGGATTCCTAATCGGTATCGATTATTTTTCCGGGTGTTTAAAGTCCCCGAAAGTCAGTCGATTTTTATTCTATGGTTGGGGTATCCCCGTAAGGAAGGGGACAAGAAGGATTGCTATCGGGCCTTTCGGAAGATGGTGGAGCGGGGAGATTTCCCAACATCCCTGGATGAATTGATCTTAGAAAGTGAGCAAGGATGAAGTTAGAGCATACAACCCAATGCAATAGCTGCCCTTGGCGTAAGGATGCCAGCTTGGACGATATCCCCCACTACGACAGAGGAATGCACGAAAGCTTAGGCAACACCTGCATGGCCTCAGGTCTTGAGTCCCTGCAAGACCATAGCTGGATGGCTTGCCACAAGTCTACAGCGAATAAGAGATATCCCTGCTTGGGTTGGCTCATGCACGTTCTTGGACCCGGTAACGATATCAGCGTTCGGTTGACCGCTCGCGACATCAGCAACATCAGAGATGTGCGACTCATCGGTAGGCAATGTACTAGTTTTGAAGAGACTTTGAGACATAACGATGGTCTGAGCCAGGAGGATTCCCCTACTCCCCAGGATGAGTCAATTCTTGAAAGTGAGCAAAGTTAATGAGTAGGAATTATGGGGTAGAAATCCCTGAAGTCAAATTAATCACCTTCCCCACCTCTGAAGCGGATCAAGAATCACCTTCAAAGACTCTACGCCGAGGCAGGCCGCAACAGATTCCCACACCAAGCGATATCCGCTGGCCGATTGTGCAGGAGTTCCTACGAAATAGCAATTTATCGCCTAATTCCCAAAAGCTCTATGAACGGGAGCTAAGGCGATTCATGAGTTGGACGCAGTTCCGATGGTCGGATCTGACTTTGCGGCACCTGGGCCAATATAAAGCCTATCTGATGGAGTTAAAGGTCGCTGAAGGGAAGACGCTCTCCAAGAACAGTCTCAATAGTGCCTTGACAGCCCTCAAAAGTTTCTTCAAATGGCTCACCCAGTTTCACCCGGAGCTATGCCCCACCAATCCCACCAAAGGGGTGAAGTTTGAGAAGATACCTTTACCCCCGGCCCAGAATCTGACCCAAGAGGAGATGGCGCGAGTTTGGGATGCGATCGCACAGCGGGAACAGACCCAACTGAGAGACCTGGCCCTTGTGCAACTGCTCAGCCATAACCTTCGAGCGGGGGAAGTGGTTAGTGCCAATGTCGGCTCGTTTGATGGCCGCTTGATTAGTATTACGGAAACTAAGAATAAGCAACCTCGGCTCGTGCCCCTTTCAGCAGAAGGTCAGCGGGTGGTTCAGGGGTATCTAGATTGGCGACAGGAACAAGGGGAAGAACTATCGGCTGAATCCCCGCTTATTCTGTCCCATCACCAGGGCTGGGAGGGACGACGCCTGAGTTATCACGGGGTCTATTTTGCCGTGGAGGATATCGGCAGATTAGCGGAACTCCCCGATCTTCACCCCCATCAGTTTCGA
>JANQPU010000390.1 GCA_028285315.1 Acaryochloris sp. IP29b_bin.176 | reverse complement strand
CACCTGCCTGTTTGAACTTGAAATCCACCGCCAAATAGTCAACTTTTCCAAGTTATTCAAATATGGTCAATTCTCACGAGCTAATTAGGATTGCTATATTGCTATTGCTTTCTTAGCATTTTCATTGCAGATTAGTATACGTCTAGGTTGGACTACAACTGCAGAGTTACCGTTTTCTGTAATGGCCCAAACCATTTATATCCTTTACCTAGGCATTGCAGCCATATTAATCATTCAAGAAATTTTCTTGACCCAAACGATTACGATGGATACCATCAGAGGGGGGATTTGTGCCTATTTATTAATCGGCTTTGTTTGGGCACTATTCTACGGGATAGTGGAGACATTAAACCCTTCAGCTTTCTCAGAGACCTTAATACAGTCAGGTTCTTTCCTTCGACCCCTGCACTTTAGCTTTACCACCCTGACAACATTAGGGTATGGAGACATTGTTCCGATCAGCAATTTTGCCCTAGTACTGACAGATACAGAAGCCATTATTGGCCAGCTTTATCCATCCGTACTGATTGCCATACTCGTGGGTGGGTATTTATCACAAAAAGTTGATAAAACATAGGCGAATGCTAGTTCTTAGATATCGTTACAAAATCGCAAAACTAAATTCATGCATCTTGGATGGGCTTATTGGGCGTGAGCTGTAAGTACAGCCCAGGTACGACAAGTAAGGCGATCAATGTGGCGGCGATCAGGCCGAAAATAATGGCCATGCAAAGTGGAAACCATTCTGCTTCACTGAAGGCCAACGGGAGGAGCCCGATCACCGTGGTAATGGAAGTGGTCAAAATCGGACGGAGGCGATCGCTGGCACCTAAGGCAGCAGCTTGACGAACGCCTAAGCCCTGCTTACGTCGCTCATTCATGGTTTCCACCATCACGATTGCATCATTGACCACAATCCCTGTTAATGAAATCACACCAATGGCAGCGGGGAAGGAAAAGGGTAAATTCAGCAAATAAAAGCCCATCAAGGTTCCCGTTAAGGCAAACGGAATCGTGAGGATAATGATCAGAGGCTGCGTGTAAGATCCAAACTGCAGCACCAATACGGCAAAGACGAGGAAGATGGCCACCACTAACATCTGACCTGCCGATCCAAAGGTTTCTCCACTAGTCTCGGCATCGCCGCCAAAACTATATTCATAGCCCTGAGGCCAAGTCTTTTGCATTTCCTGGAGCTTAGGCGTCAGCTTTGCCAAAATATCGGCATCATATACCCCAATACCAGGAACATTTTTGGCTAAAACGGTTACCGTGCGTTGACTCTTCTTGTGAGTGATGGATAGCGGGACTGCCCCAGGTGCAGGTTCTAAAACCGCTTCAGCGGGGATGCTTTTGCCTTGGGAGGTGACAAACCGGATCGTTTGAAATTCATCTTGGCGGGAGGGACCCCCAACTTCTCCTTGGCGGGAGGGCCAGAGGGTACTGAGGCGGATCTCCAGATCTTCTTCACCGCTGCCAATGGGGAAGTCGCCAATATCGTTGTCAATCATCAAATAGCGACCCTGAGCAGCCAATTCATTTTGGCTGAGACCATAGAAGTCGAGAGCTTCTCGTTTAGGAATCAGCTTGTAGTCTTCCCGCAAGTTGCCTAAGTTATCCCGAACATCCATAGTGCCGGGAATCTCTCGTAAGACCTGCTGGACTTGGACCGAGAGTTCCCGCAGGATCTGTATGTCTTCGCCACTAATCGCCACTTGAATGGGGTCTTCGCCGCCCCCCGCTCGCTCATACTGGACCGCGAGAGTAGCGCCAGGATAGTTGCGGAGGATTTTGGTTTGGAGTTGCGATCGCAATTCCTTTGCATACTCAAAGGACTGGCGTTGCCGTTGATTAGACTCGACAAAGATAACCGAGAAACCGACAAAATAATCTGAATTAGCGGGCTTGAGTTCCCCAGAAGAGACTAAGCTACTGCGTTTGCCCACCAGTTTGACCACACTTTTAAACACAGGCTGTCCATCTGGATCGCGATAGGCTAGTAACATCTCTCCCATCTGATCCGCAACGGCTTGAGAGCGCTCCAAGGTTGTACTGGGGGCCAGCTCCACATTGATACTAAGTTTGGTGCCATCACTTTGGGGAAATAGGTTCGAAGGCAATGCAGTAAAAAGGACACAGGCAAATACAAATAGCCCCACTGCACCTAGGGACCAGAACCGAGCCACCGTTTTATTGGGGACCGTCATTCTCAGGCTCCAGTCTGTGAAGCGAGCTGAGGCAACTTCCGTCACCCGATCAATAAAGGTTTTGCGTGATTCGCCTTTCACATTCCCCAACAGAAACTTGGACAGGGGAATCACGACCAGTAGGGAGAGAAAATAGCTGATCACCAAACAAGTAATGGCGCTAATCGGAATCAGGCGAATATATTTGCCCATCGTCCCGGAAATGGCCATCAATGGGGCGAGGGCCAAGATCGTTGTGAGCTGCCCAGCAAAGGCGGGTCCAGCATAGGCTTTAACCGTCCGTAGGGCAGATTCTGCAAATCCTAAGCCTTCGACAAAAATGCCATCGTGCATCCCCTCCAACATCAGAATAAACACATCTACCAATAGCCCCAGGGCCAGGATCATGCCAATCAAGACCATGGAGTTGAGGGTTTGCCCCCC
>JANQPU010000368.1 GCA_028285315.1 Acaryochloris sp. IP29b_bin.176 | reverse complement strand
ACCAGAAATGAGTGAAGCGACGATCTATGCTGTGATGACTCGCGTGATGCTACGTCGTTTGACTGCCTAAAGATTCACTTTATAAATGGCCTCTTAGCGCTTGATATTTGCAATGTCTGTGGAAGCTTCCCTCAAGACCCTGTCCTCCCCCCTATTGCAACCGATCAATGGTGCGATATTGAATAGCCTCAGCTACATGAGGAGCTTCTAAACTAGGAGAATTAGCGAGATCGGCGATAGTGCGTGCAACTTTAAGGATGCGATCTGTTGCCCTTGCCGATAACCCTAATCGACGAATCGCAGTTTCTAATAATTGACGTGTCGAATCATTGAGTTGGCACCAGTGTCGCAGATGCTGACTATTCATCTGAGCATTACTATGTAAGTTCGATTCAGATTGAAACCGATGAGTCGCCAGATCGCGGGCTGCTTTGACTCGTTCTCGAATTGGAGCTGATGCTTCTCCTTCACGCTGCTGGGTAATCTCTTCGGGTTTCAGGCGATTGACAGCCACTTGTAAATCAATTCGATCCATCAGTGGACCTGATAATTTTGCCCAATATGTTTCCCGTTGGCGAGGGGAGCAGGTACAAGCTTGAATCGGATCTGCATAATAGCCACAAGGGCAAGGATTAGTACTGGCAACTAAGGTAAATTGAGCTGGGAACGTGACTGATTGTCTGGCTCTAGAAATGCTCACAAACCCATCTTCCAAAGGCTGACGTAAAAACTCCAGCACATCTCTCTTAAATTCAGTTAATTCATCCAAAAATAAAACCCCTCGGTGAGCTAAAGAAATTTCCCCTGGCTTGGGGAAACTTCCCCCACCCACTAAGGCAGGTCCAGACGCCGAGTGGTGGGGCGATCGAAAGGGGCGCTGACGCAGTAATCGACCCTGATCTTTCAGCAAGCCAGCCACTGAATGAATCTTAGTGACTTCTAACGCTTCACTAAATTCCAACGGAGGCAGGATACCCGATAACCGCCGAGCTAACATGGTTTTGCCACTCCCCGGTGGCCCTACAAAAATTAAGTTGTGCCCTCCGGCTGCAGCAATTTCTAGGGCTCGACGCGCATGGACCTGACCTTTGACATCTTTTAGATCTAAGTGTGGATGGATATGACTATGGCCCTTTGTTTCCAGTTTCTGGGTGGGCTTGACCGTGGTTGGATCATTCAAAAAGGTACTGACTTGGGATAAATTCTCGAAGCCATAGACCGATAATCCTTTCACAACAGCTGCTTCACCCGCATTTGTCTGGGGCACCACTAAGCCCATAAATCCCATTTTCTGGGCAGCAGCTGCTATGGGTAACACACCAGTTATGGGCCGCAAAGCCCCATCTAAAGACACTTCCCCTAAAAAAAGGAAATCTCCCAAGAGCTGAGGATCAATCTGATCAGAGGCCGCCAGAATGCCGATACTGATGGGCAAATCAAAACTGGGGCCTTCTTTACGCAAATCAGCAGGCGTTAAGTTAATTACAATTCGGCGCATGGGGAAGGCCAAATCTGAATTCCGTAAGGCCGCTTTCACCCGCTCCTTGGATTCTTGCACTGCCGCATCGGGTAGCCCCACAATCACGATGCCTGGGAGCCCCCCCGATACATCCACTTCTACCCCTACTTTAACGGCTTCAATCCCAATGAGGGATGCACTCCATACCCGAGCTAACATATCTTGCTTCCTTCATCACTGAGGCTACGTCTTAATGTTTTCAATAGTTATTAATATGTATCGTTAAATCTTAACTCTCAACCTCAAAGCAATGATGCTGACCGATAAAATGCTGGTGTTAAATCTGCCATAGTTCAAACTTGGTGTATCTTTGCAGTCTTTAACAAGGCTATGTGATTAAGTCAGTATAAGAGCAAGATATATGGCATTTTTCAATGTACCAATTCACCAATATCCCTATAAATGTAGATATCATGCGTTTTTTGCTACTTGTTCTATGCATTGTGTGCTTTAGCAAACATGAAATACTATTGTGCAGGATCTCTACCTAGAGAATTTGGGTAATCTAGCGAAGTATTAAGGGGGCAATGATCATTACTTGTCATTCCCTAATACAGCCTAAGTCTTGATTTGCTCAAAGCCAACGTCCGTTGAGGATTTCGGATCAATCTCCGTTACTCAACTAATCGCTATAACTAATTTTTCTATGCCAATGAATGATACACCTGTCTCTATCTCAGATAAAATTCGTCAGCAGTTTGACTTTGGACCTTATCCACGAACTCCCATAGACAAGTCTCCCAAAGATGACGTTAATCAGCTATTTACGCATAACTTCATCACGCCCTACTACCTAAGAAATCAGCAGGTTCCTAAAATAGAACGACCAGTTATTTTAGATGCTGGATGTGGTAGTGGATATACCTCGCTAATACTAGCAGAAGCTAATCCCCATGCTCAAATTGTCGGAATTGATGTTTCCGCAGAGTCAATTAAACTGGCCGAGATGCGCTTAAAGCATCATGGGTTTGGTGATGCTCAGTTTCACGTGCTCTCGATTGAGGAGCTACCTAGTTTAGGTATGGAATTTGACTACATCAACTGTGATGAAGTTCTTTACTTCCTGCCAGAACCAGCAGCAGGATTACGATCTATGAGGTCTATCTTAAAACCTCACGGTATCATTCGCGCAAATTTGCATAGTGCTCTGCAACGAGCTCCTTTCTATCGAGCACAAAAAGTTTTCCAAATGATGGGGCTATTTGACACCAACCCTGAAGAGCTAGAAATTGGTCTTGTGCAAGAAGTTATGAAAGCATTGGCTCCTCATACAAACCTCAAACAACAAGGTTGGAACCCAAAATGGGGAAATGATAACGTAATCGCCCACGAAGTTATTTTGGCTAACTTCCTGTTGCAAGGAGACCAAGGCTTTACTGTTTCTGATATGTTTCAGTGTATTGAAACAGCGGATCTAGAGTTTATCAGTATGGTGAATTGGGTAAATTGGGACATATATAGTTTGTTTCAGAATCCAGATGATTTACCCGTATTTTTAACGTATGGTTTATCGGAGACCACAGCCCAAGAGAAATTATCACTTTTTGAATTGCTGCATCCTGTCCATAGATTACTAGATTTCTGGTGTGGTATGCCAAAGTTGGATGAAGACTTTTCACCCTTAGCTACATGGGATACTGGAGATTGGCAAAAGGCCCACGTGCAAATTCATCCTCAGCTCACAACTCAAAAAGCAAAAGAGGCTTTTTTGAAGACTGTGAGCGAACAAGTACCGATAGATCTTGCTTCTTTACTTAGTGCTCCTACTGCTGGCTCTTATATAGCGAATAGCTCTATTGCTGCCTTGCTTTTGCTGCTGATGGATGGCCCTAAGTCATACAGGGGGGTGGTGGAGTATTGGTTACAGCTATACCCTAAGGATCCCTTGACTCTAGAACCATTAACAGCCGATATAGCTGAGAAAAAAGTGCAGAAAATCTTAAGTCAATTAGAAGTGTTCCTTTATGTACTGATAGAGATACATTAAGTACTCCAACTTGTAGTTGTATCATCCTAAAGCCTCTCCCTTTTTGTCCAGGGTTGTTTCACGTGCGTTAGAAGCAATTATTAGACCTCTTGCATAATTGAATTTGCGATATGGTATTGAGCCTGATGTTCTTTCTCTTCAGTGCCATAGCCAATGAACTACGAAACAGCCCAAAAGCTGAG
>JANQPU010000116.1 GCA_028285315.1 Acaryochloris sp. IP29b_bin.176 | reverse complement strand
CAATGCTCTTTCCCAAAAGGTAGTGGCTTCACTCACGGGATATTCTTATATCTTGGATGCTTTAGCTATGCAGGTCACCTAATAGGTGAATTGGTATCAGGATGTTTCAGTGCCCAAAACGACCTTTTCTATGATTCAGTCAGCAATTGAACAGACGCCTCTCTCTGCCGGCCTGAATTGGTTTCGAGCCTTCTATTGTCAAGTAGGGACACAACAAGTCTTTGAAGCTTTAATGAATAATGAGCCTTGGCCGCAAGGGGAATCTGCCCTCAAAGGTAGTCCCCTGGCAGCAGGTTGAGGGCTACTACAGTGTTAGAAACTTCTTGATCTTGTCAAAGGATGCCTCTAATATCCATGGCGGTTGATCATCTCAGGTTCATTACCTTTTTACTTAGAGCGCGACTGCGCTGGGCAGGTTACAGATCCTTAGATCAGGATTCTTGATGCTGGCTATAGCGCGACAAAACACTATTCTAGCCAATTTTCTAGAAACGCTACTTAGGACAGCCTATGTGATTGAGCTAAATGGCTAATGGGTTAAACTTGCTCATTAACAGCTTGGGGTTTGTGCTTGGCTTGAGAAAACTCCCGCACTTCCTGGATGAAATCACTGACCTCATGGGCTAATTCGGGTCGCTCGGAATCAGGCTCCATCTGGCTTTGAGTCTCTGGCTCATCTGGGCTGTTTTTCTTTGAAAATCCCCAAACAAAGATTAGGCCAATCGCTAAAATCATCGACCATTGGGGCGGCACAAAGGCATCATTGATTACCTTAAGCAGGAGTCGGAAGCCCACCAGCACGACTGTCAAATAGCCTGCATCTTGCAGATGGACATATTCTTCCAACCACTTGATGAAGAGTCCCGCCATAAATCGAAGGGTAATGATACCGAAAATGCCACCCGTAATCACCAACCAGCGTTCATCTGACAAGGCAATCGCAGTAGTCACACTATCCAAAGAAAAAGCGAGATCCGTTACAGCAATGACTGGAATAGCCTGCCAAAGGGAGCTAAATTGGGGACCATGATGATGGTGCTCGGCATCTTCTTTGAAGAAATACTGAAAGGCCAGCCAAAGCAAGTAGCCAGCGCCCAATAGCTCAAATTGCCAGAACCGGATCACCCAAGTGGCTGTCAAAATTAAGAACATCCGCATGACAAAGGCTGCCAACAGACCAATGTTTAATGCCTGGCCCTGAAGCTCCTCATCCTCTAGTCCTTTGACCAATGCCGCTAATGCGATCGCATTATCAGCCGATAATACGGCTTCTAAGGCTATCAAGATAAATATGATGAGTGCGGTGTCGAGACCGAACTGGGGAGAGAGTTCAAACAACGGGTCTAGCATCTGGCAACCAATAAAGAATCGAGTTAGGAGAGTGGGATTTGGTAGCAAGTCACACAACACCCATGCTATTCAACGTAACCTTAAAGTGTCCGTTTCTGCACACTATATTAAGCATTGCTATCCAGGTCTAAGACGGATTTTCGCTCGTCTGAGCAGTGTTCTTCTTGAGTCTCAAATGTGGATCGGAGGTTTGTCTCAGCTGCAGATCAGGCTACCAATGTTGAGTGATGTAACAATCTATTCCCCTGGTGCGCGAAGTAACCGACATTGTAAACTTAATAAGAATGGGAATAATGGAGTTTGATATTCATGGAACTATCAGATCTACAACTTGTAATTGCCCTTGTTGTGGCATTGCTACCTGCATTGCTGGCACTTAATTTGGGTAGTGCCCTTTCCAAGTAAGCATTAAATTAAGCTTTCTGGCTACCTTGAGTGGCCTTAGCCACCCATAAAGAGAGGTATCCAGTAACATCAAAATATATAAAAGTAAGTGTCTTACCTTAGGTAAGACACTATTTTTTTGATCTACATCCGATAGTAGAATGACTTTACTCTTTTAGGTCTGTTCACTTTCCTTGCCGTCCACCTCAAGAATTAATCCTTGGAGAAAATAAGGTTCAAGAGGTTTTTGCCAGGATAACTCCTCAAAAACTAAAGATTTCTATCAAATTAATTTACAATTTTTCGTTTTTTTCGCTACACTATCCACACACTGAGCCAATTTTGCGTGAATCACGTTATTTTGGAGCTGGCAAAACCGATGGGTCCTTTCCTGAAGAACACTACGGTTTTTGATTTTGGTGTTTCCTGCTTTAAAAACAAGCAGTAACCTAAATGGCCTATCTAGGTTGTTCCTTGTGTATCTGCTGTTTTAGAAACGTCGCTAACTGATTGGCATTGGTGTAGACCATCCGTTATGCTATCTGCCTTGTGAGGGCTAACTAATATGAGTGCTTTGTCCCAGCCAAAATCCGACCCTCGCCCTCCTCGCAAAATGACCCAGCGGTCTGCTAGAAAACGCCGCCCTCGCAGGCACCCTAAATTTATTGCTTGTACGACCGAAGCAGCGACAGTCTTAGGGGTGAATGTTCTTCTGATCGGGACTTGTCTCCACACTTTGGGAAACATGTTGCCTCACCAGCTGACTCAGGAAGCTAAATTGCAGGAAATTAAGGGAGAAGTTAGCCGTACTTCTGCCCAGATTGAACAGCTCAAGCAATCTCATGAGCGTAGTTTGATTCCTGAAGTGTCACGGCGAATGTCGGAAGAGCAAGGCCATTTAATTCGAAAGAACAAGCGAAATCTGGTGTGGATTAAGCCCACTGAGGAGCAACCATAAGTGGCTACTGACTGCTCATTGTTGGTTGTGTCGATTAGTCTTTAATCTATACCCATGAATTGCTTTCCGCTGATTGTTCGTAACTAGAGTTACCAAAATTCTAAAATCTTTCTGCTAACGTTGGGGTAGAAAGTTAGCCTTTACGCAGGACCCTAAATTCCGTGGAAGCACTCCACATTCTAATAGTTGAGGCTAATCCTCATCTGAGATCTCTTCTGGGTTGGCATCTACAGCAAGCAGGCTACTTTATTCACCTCAGTGCCAGTATCAAGCAGGCCCAAGCTGCCTATCAACAGCACCAACCTGATCTGGTTATTGTTGATTCTGAATTGCCAGATGGTCTAGGCCAGGAACTCTGTCGGTGGTTGCAGCGCCAGAAGCATCCCCTTATTTTGATCTTGTCTGCCCAAACGACCGAAGCGGATGTCGTTGCGGGATTGAAGGCGGGAGCGGACGACTATTTGGGTAAGCCTTTTGGTATGCAAGAGTTTTTGGCTCGAATTTCAGCGCTAAGCCGACGCAGCCGCCTGAGTTTACCGACCCAACTGTCCTTTGGGGCGCTTAGGATTGATTTGATTCAGCGGCGAGTTCACTACCATAACGAGTTAGTGGATCTTACCCCTCAGGAATTTAGTTTGCTGTATGTCTTAGTGCAAGCAGAAGGGGTTGCTCTGAGTCGGATCGAACTCTTACAGCGAGCCTGGCCGGAAAGTATCGATAATCCGCGCACGGTGGATACCCATATCCTGTCTCTACGCAAGAAGATTGAACAGGATCCCCAGCAGCCTCAGCTCATTCAGACCGTCCGTAATGTTGGCTATCGCCTCAATCTTAGTTATTTGATGGATATGAGTGCATCACGGTCGTCGGATTCATCGCAGTCTGCGACGCCCTCCAGTCGATTTCCAGTGGATGGGACTGCGCCCAGGATGTCAATGTTCAGAGCTCAATCAGTTTAAGTGTAGCCCGACGCAGCCCTACTCCCAATCATCTTTTTCGGCTTGGGCCGTCAATTCAGCTTTGATTTCCGACCAATCAATCTCGCTGATGGGGGCATCTAAAATGAGCTGGCCGTGGTTGAGCCAAAGGATGCGATCGCAAACCTGTGCTAAAAATTCAAACTGGTGGCTGGCAATCACCAGCGTCATTGAACTGGCCGTCAAGGCTTTGACTACGCGATCAATGGTACCCGGATCAAGGGCTGAGGTGGGCTCATCAAATAGGCCAAGCTTGGGTTCAGTGACACAAGCACGAGCTAAGCTCACGAGCTGTCGTTGTCCTACCGAAAGTTGTAGCTCCGTCGATTGCAGCCAGTTATCGGGAATGCCCAATCGTTGCCGCCAGGATGCAACTCGGCTGGCGATCTCCTGATCTGGCATTTTTTGCAATCTTAAGGGATAGGTGAGGGCTTCGTGTACCGTCATGCTTAGGAGTTTGGGTTCCTGGGGAACCAGCATCAGTTGCTGCCGTAAAGACAAAACAGGCCAATCCGACAAGGGCTGTTGCTCAAACAGAATTTGGCCTGCGGTAGGGCTACTGAGCCGATTGCAAAGGCGCAGCAGGGTAGTTTTCCCAGATCCAGAAGCCCCGATAATCCCAATGCGATCACCCGCAAAAATGTCACAAGAAATAGCCTGGAGCAGATATTGATTGCCTAACTCAGTAACCACATCGACCTGTTGAAGTTGGAGTTGAGGCAGTCTAGGCTTAGATAAAGTTGAGCTACCGCCATTGAACTCAAGCATTCCTATCTCGCTAATGTCATACCTCTATTCTGAAGGGCAATGCCCCTAAAGACGTGAATTAGACGCATTTTGTCGAGTTTTTTGGGGTGCCAGACCATAATGTTAATGCAATCAGCTTAGTGGCCCCCTCCTGATGGAGGTAGCGCCCCAACCCTTCTGTCTCCGGAGGGCTAGGCTAGCTATGCTATCCCCCTAAATGGCTCATGCCCGTCCACAGAATCCAGGCATCGGTCAGGGCCAGTAAAAGACTGAATCCCAGCAAAATACCGTACATCCAGACTTGGGCTAGGGGTTTGACGGTTGCCATCTTCAAGCTTGTTTGTGCTTCAATTATGCGGGTCATTTGGGCAAATCCAGCCACTCGCATAGGCAACAGTTGGGCGGAGCCGCTAGAAGAGATTAAGTAATAGACCAGACCGCCTTGTCCAGTTCGTCGAGGCTTAATGTCAGTGATCTCTTGCCAGGTCAAACTCCAATCTCGCCGAAACCAAGCCGGAACCCACTGGGGATATCGAATCTCCATTCCTGTGTCTGAAAGATGGACTTGCTCACTTAAGGCTGCAGTTAAAGCCACCACGCCCAATCCCAGACCAATGTAGAGGCTTCTTTGAGTGAGCGCTCCTACGTGATTGACTTGCGCCAAGATTGGGAGAGGGACAACGAGGGCAAAGTAGAACAACCAGAGACTGTACTGAATGAGGGGTGAAATCCGATAAACGGATTCTGTGAGGGGAGCCGAAGGAGAGGAAAGAGACGACATTGCTACTAGAATTGAGGGGCTGATCTTGATTGTACTGACCTAATCTGCAGCTGGGTTGTCGAGTTGATAGAGATGACAGAGCTGATCGGGAGTGACGTCCTGGGCGGGCAGATCAAACTGGATTTGACCTTGCTTGAGACCGATGATGCGATCGCAATACTGTTTCGCATAGTCCACCCCATGTAAACTCACCACCAGCGTCTTACCCCGTTCCCGCACGAGACGACTAAGCAGTCGCATAATGTCATGACTGCGTTCTGGATCGAGACTGGCAATCGGTTCGTCCGCCAGCATAATCGCTGGATCTTGAACCAAGACTCTGGCAATGGCCACCCGCTGCTGCTGCCCTCCAGATAAACGATCGGTGCGGGCATAGAGTTTATCAGGAATGCCCACCTGGGCTAGGGCGGCTTGGGCGGTCTCCACTTCCAGGGGCCACACTAACGATGCTGCCGCCTTCCACAAAGGCCATCTCCCTAGGTGCCCCGTATTAACGTTATGGATCACTCGCAAGGACGGCACCAGATGGAGCTGCTGGTAAATGGTGCCAATTTGTCGTTGAATCCGCCGGGCAGATCGGGCTTGCCAAGGTTGTCCCATCGCCCATACTTCACCTGCTGTGGGCTGCAGGGTGCCATTCAGTAACTGTAAGAGCGTGCTTTTGCCAGCACCACTAGAGCCAATTAAAGCGACGATTTGGCCGGGATAGATGGCGAAACTAACATCGGCTAAAGCAGTCACGTCACCAAACTGCTGGCTCACCTGGTGGAGAGCCAGAATGCTATTTGATCTTGCCGATTTGGCGGCCAATCGCTTCAATTTGAGCATAGTTACTATTATTGGTCTTGATAAACGAACTCCCCCCAAAGAGGTCTAAAATTTCTGCCTGCTCTGGGACAGCAGGGTCGAGCTTGAGGAGGACAGCCTGAACTTTAGGAATAAACTCAGGGCCGTAGCGTTCACTCACCTGGGGATTGATCACCCAATGATAGTCAAAATAAGAAGGCGTTTCCCAAATCACCTGGACTTTCTCTAAATCCACCTTGCCTTCCGCCACCCGATCCTTCCAGACTTGAGAATTTAAGGCCCCCACTTCATAGGTTCCGGCTTCGACCACTTTAATCGTTGTGTCATGGGATCCCGAGAACCCCACATTGCCTTTGAGATCGTTGAGGGTGAGGTCGGCCTCCTGCATAAAGTATTGGGGCATCAGTCGTCCAGATGTGGAAGATTCACTGCCAAAGGTCAGGGTCCGACCTTTCAGGGCTTGTAACCCCTCAACTGTTTTAAAGGGTTTAATCCCACTCGATTGATTGGCGATAAAGACACTTGTAAATTTGGCGTCAATTTCCCGCTGGGCAATGGCTTGGGCCTTTGGAACCTGTAGACGCGCCTGCACTCCAGTGAGGCCACCAAACCACACCATATCTAAATCGCCCACTCGAAAAGCGGTGACCGCAGCCGCGTAGTTATTAACAGGTTTATAGGTCACAGGAACCTCTAACTCGGCTTCTAAGTATGTGGCTAACTTGCTGTAAAGACGCTGGAGCTTTTCAGGATCCTGGTCAGGAATAGCGCCAGCGACAAAAGGCTGTTGTTGAGGAGTGGTGCTTTCTGGCGCTGAACAAGCGACAAGCAACAATCCCAACAAGCTAGGGAGTAAAAATCGTTTCATACCGCTGAAGTCCAAGGGCAAACAACCAATATTTGTAAGGGTACAGCAGGAAGGCTAACACCATACCGTTCCCTTGAATTGCCTTGCCTAGCTCAGGCTCCACAGATTAATCGTGATCTTCTCTCTTTCTGCCCCTAGACACTGCCGCCGATTTGCCTTTAGATAGGCATATATTAAACAAATGTTAAGCGAATCTACTCACAAGTGATGGTGTTCCTTCTCAGGCACTCTCCAGGACATGGGCAGATAGTTCATCTCATTCAATATGGAAAGGGCATCGGCAATTCAAGCAATTGGTTTGTGTGAGGACCACTTGGCATTTATTAGCTGATGCAGCGTGGCACCCCAGGGCTTCACTACCCTCATCCATAGCTCCGTTTACAGGTTTCATCTAGTGACCCACTGGCAGCCGAGGCTGACCGATTTCTCCCCCACTCACCCAGATTTACGTTTTCAGGCTTAAGGAGACCCTTTGAACATTCCCAATCTCAACATCCGCTCTCTCAATTGGCGCGCTCTTAAACGGGAGTGGTTGGTTAATCCCAAAGCCGACCTGCTGTCCGGGGCCGTGGTCGGGCTAGCGCTGATTCCTGAAGCCATCGCTTTTTCGATCATCGCCGGGGTGGATCCTAAAGTCGGGCTCTATGCCTCCTTTATGATTGCCGTAATTACCTCATTCCTGGGCGGACGACCTGGCTCTATCTCAGCCGCCACCGGGGCCATGGCCCTGCTGATGGTGGATTTAGTCAAAGAGCATGGCTTGCAATATCTGCTGGCCGCCACCTTTTTGACCGGCATTTTTCAGGTGATCTTTGGGATCCTCCAACTGGGTCGCCAAATGAAATTTGTGCCCCGAGCCGTAATGATTGGCTATATCAACGCCCTAGCTGTCTTGATTTTTATGGCACAGCTTCCCCAGCTCACGAACGTGCCGCCCACGGTTTATGTCCTCACCGTGCTTTCCTTGGGAATTATCTATATCCTGCCTCGCTTTACCAAGGCAGTGCCGTCTCCCCTGGTTGCTTTAGCGGTAATGACCATCGCGGCCATTGCCCTGCGTCTGGATGTGCCCACCGTGGGCGATATGGGTGAGCTGCCCACTGCACCGCCTCTATTTGCTTTACCTCAAGTCCCCTTCACCCTGGAGACCTTAAATATTATCCTGCCCTATTCCCTGACCCTCGCCATTGTCGGGTTGTTAGCGTCTTTCCTGACTGCCTCTCTAGTGGATGATTTAACCGACACCCCTAGCGATAAAAACCAAGAGGCCAAGGGCCAGGGGATCGCCAATATGGTCACAGCCTTCTTTGGCGGCATGGCGGGGTGTGGCATGATTGGTCAGTCGGTGATTAACGTTCAATCTGGAGGGCGAGGTCGTCTGTCTAGTCTGGCAGCTGGCATCTTTTTGCTGGTGGCGATTCTGTTCCTGCAAGACTGGGTGCGACAGATGCCCATGGCTGCTCTAGTGGCGGTGATGATTATGGTGTCCATTGGTACTTTCCGCTGGTCGTCCTTTACGAATATTCCTCGGGTTCCCCGGAGCGAAGTCATGGTGATGCTGACGACGATGCTTGTGATTATCTTCACCCGCAACTTTGCCCTGGGGGTAGCCACGGGTATTGTGATGAGTACGGTATTTTTCTCCCGTAAAATTGCCCAGCTGGTGTTTGTCGATCGCGTAATGCTGGAAGAGGGTACTCACCGGGTCTATAAAGTGTCTGGGCAAATTTTCTTCCTGTCTCGGGATGAATTTATGGCCTCCTTTAACTTTGCTGAGCTAGTCGAGCAGGTGACCATTGACCTCAGCCATGCTCACCTATGGGACCAAGGGGCAGTGGAAGTACTCGACAAAGCCTACAGAAATTTCGCCGTCAGGGCGTCGAAGTGAATGTGGTAGGTCTCAATGAAGCCAGCACCACCCTACTCAATCGCCTTGCTACAGATGAAGAACTCGTCTCCAACGACCAGCCTTAGTGCTGCACCTGCCCAGCCGTCCTTTAGGTCAACCACCTGTATGAAAACGATTCTACTTTGCTCTGATGGGTCTGCTTTTGCAGACGGCATTTATAAATATGGAGCTTGGTTTGTTCGCCATTTTCAGGCTCAGACGAAGGTGCTATTTGTCACGGATATTCGCCAAAAGGTGGTTTCCACAGGTAATCTCAGCGGCAGTATTGGCCTCGGAGCCTCGGAGCATCTGTTGAACGAGTTGGTTAACCTGGAGCATGAAAAGGCCAAACTCAATAAACAGCGGGCACGGTTGATTCTGCAAAATGCGGACCAGGTGCTCAAGGCAGAGGGGCTGAGCAACGTCGAACTGCTCAACCCCACGGGCTTCTTGGTGGACTGCTTCCATGACTTTGAAGCCGAATCCGACCTGGTCGTCCTGGGCAAGCGGGGGGAGGCAGCGGAGTTTGCCTCAGGCCACCTGGGGGCCAACGTTGATCGAATTGTGCGCAGTAGTGCGAAGCCCTGCCTGGTGACGCCCCAAACCTTTGCTCCGATTGAACGGCTATTGTTAGCTTATGACGGTAGTCCGACAGGTAAGCGGGTCTTAAACTTCCTAGTGGAAAGTGTCCCAGGGTTTAAGGATCTTGAGATTCACCTACTGACGGTGGCAAAGTCAGAGTCCGATGCAGTGCGATCGCAGGAGTTAGCCGATGCCGAAGATACCCTGCAACAAGCAGGGCTCGCCGTGACTTCCACCCTATCCGCAGGTGCCCCAGAAAAGGTGATTGCTGACTATATCGAGCAACACCAAATCAGTTTGTTACTGATGGGAGCTTACGGACACCGCCGTATTCGCCACCTCATGATTGGTAGCACTACGGTTCAACTGCTCAGAAGTATTCAAGTTCCGGTACTTCTGTTCCGTTAGGTTGAAGGACTTGTACGCTTAATACCAATTCAGCATATGTGTGACCTGTATTATGGGGATTGATAGTTGATGCTTGTTAATCCCTTATGCCCAGACCCTTACGCATCGAAATCAGTG
>JANQPU010000346.1 GCA_028285315.1 Acaryochloris sp. IP29b_bin.176 | reverse complement strand
TTCAGGAGTATGAGCCATATGACGTCCGTTTTGAGTTCGGTGTCCATGAACTTTATGAAGTAGTTCGTGGTACATCACAAACTCAACCACATATCTGGGTACCTTCTTAGTATCCAGATTCAAGCTGATGACGACCCGATCCCTACTGGGCTCATAATGTCCGAACTTACGTTTGCTATAACTCTGGCTCCAGCAGAGTTTGGGTTTATCCAAAGTTCCATCGAAGTAAGCTTGATTCACTTTCTGATACACCTCCTCAAGGTTATAAGTACTCCCCTGAGCAGTTTCGTTGAGATCCTCCACCGTGAGTTCCATTGCTAGTAGGAGTTCCGCAAACTCTTCTGATAAGGAGTACTCATAAAACACACAGGTCGTTTTTGGCGTCTTGCCATTCAAAATGGAGTCAACCAATGCTTCCAGTACAGATTCATCGGCAAGGATAAATCCCTCATTGACCTTGATGCTCCCCCGTTCAGTACCAAGTTCACTGCGGTACAACGCTGACATATGGGCAAACTCGATGGATAGGTTATTGGGATCTTTGAGCTGTTGCCAGTTAGTATTCTTGGATGGCTTCTTTTGTTCAAGACCCAGTTGCAAAAGCTGATGAAAGGTTTGTACGGCATTAAGGTGGGATTGAAGATTGTCATCATTCAACAGGAACTTAATCCAGCAATAGATTGGTCGGGATTGCCCTGTTAAATTGGCAGGGGTTGCCCCCTCGCGATCACATAGTTCCTCAATCTCTTGTGCGGTTTGCTGAAGTTGTTGGACCAGGTATTGTCCTTGCTTTGAATCTAAGCCAGGGTCGTTGGCTATCTCAGCGATTTGACGCTGCAGGCGTTGATGTTGAGGGCGAATTTGTCGAATGGAGATCCGTTTTTGACTCTGGGGCGTACTGCTGTGTGGGACGATGGGTAAATTCCTCAGATTCACACTCTTCAAGAATTGATAAGCTTTCCTTGAAGGGAGGGGTAACTGATGAGGTGAGATCTTAGCTTGGGCACAGATCTGTTCGGTCGCCTGGATTGAGCCTAATACATATTGTTTGAACTGCGAAACTTCGTTGAGGGGAAGGCCAAGCTTAAGCTGATCTCTGACTTGATGTGAGGCTTTGACCAGTCCTCGGATACGCATAGATCTCCTGCCACTCCGGTAAACACATGCAGCAGAATAGCAGACTTATGCAGGATAAAGATCAATTCACCTTAAGACTTGCACCTACGGGTTCACTGATCGTCATGAAGCAGCATCTCCTTCTTGCGGGTCAGTGAGTTGAACTTGAGCCTCAATTGTACTGATGGCAGCGCTCACTGCTGCTAAACTAGCTTCCAAATGGTCCTGGATAAATTTCAGGAATTCAAGCTGGTGCTGCCGATAGTTCTCTCTAGTTTTGGTTTGATAGCAAGTATTGGGTTTGCAACAGAATGGAAACATCGCTCTTCCTCTAAGATGGTACTCATTCTATGATGACGCACCTTAGACGACTCCTGGGGTGAGGAGGAATACGATTTATGCTCTAGGTTTAGGGAATTTAGATGGCGATTCAAAATACTGGATGGGAGTATCCTTGAGGACCTCACTCATAAACTCTCTCCAAACTGGGGCCATCCACCCACCACCCGTTGCACCCGCTCCGATGCGGGC
The DNA here is from genome assembly GCA_028285315.1 of Acaryochloris sp. IP29b_bin.176. Classification (GTDB taxonomy): domain Bacteria; phylum Cyanobacteriota; class Cyanobacteriia; order Thermosynechococcales; family Thermosynechococcaceae; genus Acaryochloris. The sequence goes on along the minus strand of JANQPU010000346.1, from coordinate 2,320 downwards.
GTAGTTGTCATTGCCTGCCCAGATTGCCACGGATAGCTGAGGAACATAGCCTACAAACCAAACATCTCGTTCTGATGAAGTGGTCCCCGTCTTCCCCGCAGCCGGACGGCCAATTTGGGCTGCAACGCCCGTTCCACTTTGCACGACAGTTTGTAACGTACTGTTGACGGAGGCTGCAGCCCATTGATTCAGTACCAACTTAGGTTGCGGGGTGTTATCAATCAATACGTTGCCGGAGCGATCCGTAACTTGGAGGATAGCGGTGGTTGGGGACTGCCAACCATTATTGGCAAAAGTGGCATAGGCAGAAGCCATCTCCACAGGAGTCAGATCCACTGCCCCTAGGGGGAGTGAAATCACATTGGGGATTGGGCTGGTGATGCCTAGTTTGCGACTGACATCAATCACATTTTTAATGCCCACTTTTTGGCCCAGGACAATTGCTGGTACGTTCCTTGATTGGGCCAGTGCTGTACGGATGGACATCGACCCTCGAAACGTGCGGTCGTAATTTTGGGGTTTATACCGCTCTAGACCCCCATCATCGAAGCTCACTGGGGAGTCCTGGATGCTAGAGTCAGGGGTATATTTACCTGTGGCAAAGGCGGTGTAATACACAAACGGTTTAAATGCTGAGCCCGGTTGACGATAGGCTTGGGTCGCCCGATTAAACTCACTTTTTTGACTATCGACACCCCCCACAATTGCTTTGATGAAATGGGTGCGAGGATCAACGGCTACCAAAGCCATTTGGTCTGCGGCATAGGCATAGTATTGATGGTTGCGACGAATGGTCTGCTCAGCAATCGTCTGCATTCTCCAGTCAATCGTGGTTTGCACCCGGAGTCCCCCTCTGACAAGGGCCTCCCGGCCAAAGCGTTGGGTTAATTCCTGCACAACGGTATTCGTCACATCCGGGGCTTGGCTCCGCTGGAATGAGGTAATCTCACCTAGGGTGATTTTTTCAGACCTTGCCTTTTGTGCTTCTGCTGGGGTGATCCACTTCAACTCCAACAGCCGATTCAGAACAATGTTCTGTCGTTCTTTAGCCACATCAAAGTCCACAAAGGGGCTGTAGCTTTCTGGGGCTTGGATGATGCCCGCCATCATCGCAGATTCACCCAGCGTCAGTTGCTCAGCAGACTTGTTGAAATAACTGCGGGCAGCCGTTTCGACCCCATAGGTGTTATGACCCCAATACACTTGATTCAAATACAACTCCAAGAGTTCATCCTTGCTAAGGAGTTGTTCAATTCTTAGGGCTAAGACCGCTTCTGCAAGTTTACGGCTCAAGGCTCTTTCTGGCGTCAGATAGAGATTTTTCGCCAGTTGCATACTGAGGGTTGAAGCCCCCTGCACCGTTTGCCCCGCTTGATAATTGGTTAAAGCAGCTCTCAAAATGCCCAGCGGATTGATACCGTTATGCTGATAGAAATTGCTGTCTTCAATCGCCAATACGGACAGTTTGAGGTGGGGAGAGATGTTGTCTAAGGAAACGACCTGGCGATTTTCTTCCTCATGCAGGCCCGTGAGCAATTTCCCATTAATGTCATAGATGTAGGTTGTTTCGTTAGGTGCATAGGTCGCTAATGCCCGCACATCGGGAAGGTCACGATAGCTAATGGCTAGTCCCATGAGAGCCCCGGCCACACCAGCACTCCCCAGGAGGGTCATCGTCAATATTGTGGTCCAGGTGACTCGGCCAACCCCCAGCAAAAAGCCAGTGGAGGAGGGGCGAGGGGTAAGGTCATTAGGAGTCGCGGCACTGGAGGACATGGCAGTAATAGGGGAATGACCTTAACACACTCAATGGGAGTGTGAGGTCACTGCTAAAAAAGTGACTGAGAAGCGTTTTACATCTACAGTCTGCCCATGATGAAAAGCAGGTTTGACGGTGCAATTCTCACAGCAAAATATCTCAACAAAATGAGGATTCCATGAGATTCTTGATCGCCCGAGACGAACAACGGAGTTCCAGGATTATGTTCAAAAAGTCGGTAACTTCAGCAGATCATCAGCTTTTGAGGGACCTCTCAAGCGTTGATCGAGTAAGGTATACCGCTGTTTATCTTTGACCTGTCGGACCGCCATGCTAATTGCATTCTTAGGACCAACCAAGATTGCCAGCTTTTTGGCCCTCGTCAGTCCGGTGTAGAGCAAGTTGCGGCTGAGCATGATGTAATGCTGCATATACATCGGCAGAATCACGACGGGATATTCTGACCCCTGGCTTTTATGAATCGTGACGGCCCAGGCCAATCCGATTTCATTTAAGTCAGCCAGATCATAGGAAACGGAGCGCTCTGCATACCGAACCGTC
>JANQPU010000345.1 GCA_028285315.1 Acaryochloris sp. IP29b_bin.176 | reverse complement strand
TGCTATATTCAAATACGCAATGGCGGGCGTAGCCAAGTGGTTAAGGCAGTGGATTGTGGTTCCACCATTCGTGGGTTCGATTCCCATCGTCCGCCCTGATCGCCATCATTAGTAAGTGTTGTGCCGGATTTTCCCACGTTTTGATAGCGGCCAACCATTGATACTTGATAAGTTAAGGCATGGCCTGCCAATTGACGGATGGGGGCCAATCCTGATCACGGCAGTGGGCTGAAGCAATCCTCATCGGAGCAAAGTAGATGACAACATGCGACTATGAACCTGGATTAGATGGGATTCCAGCCGCCCAATCTCGGATTAGCTATGTTGATGGTCAGACGGGGCAACTGGAATATCGCGGCATCCCCATTACTGAGCTAGCCAAGCACAGCAATTTTTTAGAAACCGCATTTCTGTTGATTTGGGGGCATCTGCCTACACCAGAAGATTTTGAAGTGTTTAAATATGAAGTCATCCACCATCGCCGGATCAAATATCGGCTAGTGGATATGATGAAATGTTTTCCTGAACGCGGTCACCCCTTGGATGCAGTACAGGCGACGGTGGCAGCTTTGGGGCTGTACCATTCTCGGCGGGCTTTAAATGATCTGGCCTATATTCGCAGAGCGGTGGTGCGGCTCTTGGCAAAGATCCCCACGGCTGTGGCAGCGTTTGAGCATATTCGCAAAGGGAATGATCCCCTCCGACCCCGCGATGATCTCAGCTATTCAGCTAATTTTTTGTACATGCTGAATGAGCAAGAGCCCGATCCATTGCAGGCTCATATTTTTGATCTATGTCTGGTTCTCCATGCCGAACATACAATGAATGCCTCGACCTTCTCTGCTAGAGTCACAGCATCCACACTGACGGATCCCTATGCAGTCGTTGCTTCCGCAATGGGTACCTTAGGCGGACGGTTACATGGCGGTGCCAATGAAGAAGTGATACAGATGTTGAAGGACATCGGCTCAGTGGAAAATGTGGAGCCCTACCTCGACCAACAATTGGCGCAAGGTCGCCGGATTATGGGGTTTGGGCATCGCATCTATAAGGTAAAAGATCCGCGAGCCCGGATTATGCAAGGCTTGGCCGAACAGTTGTCGGAGAAATATGGGTGCGATCGCTACTACGGTATCGCACTTGCTCTAGAAAAAGCAGTGGAAGAAAGACTGGGCGATCGTCAAATTCATGCCAATGTGGAATTCTATTCTGGGTTAATCTTTAGACAACTGGGGTTCCCCGCCGATATCTTTACGTCTATTTTTGCCATTGCCCGGGTCGCTGGATGGCTGGCCCACTGGAAAGAACAGCTCGATGCCAACCGGATCTACCGTCCCTCCCAAATCTATCGGGGACAACATGATCAGCCCTATATCCCTGTGGTGGATCGGTAGCTCCTTAATTACAGGAGAGAACCATGAGCCCAAAAACGCAAAGACGCACCTTTCTCCTCAGTAGTCTCGCCGCGACGGGTGGCCTATTGGGTAGCTTGATTCTGCATAAAGGTCGCCGTTCCGCCTCCGTCCCTCCTTCTTCCCCACCTAAACATTCATCTCTACCTAAAAAAGTTTTAGGCAAAACAGGTGTAAACTTGCCCATTTTAGGTTTAGGCGGCGCAGGCCAAACGCCCTTATCCCGACCCGGCGCTGAACAAGAGGCTGTGGATATGATTCAGCAGGCGTGGGACTTGGGGATTCGCTATTTTGATACGGCCGCCAGCTATGGTCCCAGTGAAGATTATTTAGGAAAAGTCTTGCCGCAGTATCGCTCTCAGATTTTTTTAGCGAGTAAGACGGCCAGACGCGATCGCGATGGTGCCTGGCGAGAGTTAGAACGCTCTCTCAAACGCCTCAACACCGATTACCTAGATCTGTGGCAACTCCACCATGTATCCTTTGCCGATGAAATCGAAACCCTTTTTAGCAAGAATGGTGCGATTAAAGCAATGGAAGAAGCCAAATCCCAAGGCATCATCAAGTTCACAGGCATTACGGGCCACCATGAACCTCAGATCATCATTGAAGGGTTAAACCGCTACCCATTCGATACCACCTTGATTCCCATCAACGCCGCTGATGTGCACCATCCTCGCCCGTTTATCTCCTCAGTTCTACCCGTCGCGCGGCAAAAACAAGTTGGGGTCATTGCCATGAAAGTGCCAGCCTATGGCAAACTCCTGCGGCCTGGAGTGTTATCAGGCATGTCAGAAGCGATGGGCTATTCCTTGTCCCAACCTGGCGTGCATACCTGTATCATCGCAGCCGAAACGGTAGAGCAATTGACGGCCAATGTTCAGACGGCCCAAGCATTTCAAGAATTGGATGCAGCGACCCTTGCCAACATTGAAAAACGAACTCAAGCCACTTGGGAAGACCATTCGTTTTTCCGAAAATGGGCCTGAGGAAGTTTCCCAGAGCAACGGTTGGAGCAGCCGACGTACTGGCTCAGGGAGTGCGGTAAGGGCGATGGGTATAGTACTTTGGAAAATCATCTAGGCGAATATGGAGCCAGTAAACACCAATGCCAGATGTACTCACCCACAAAGGAGCAGTCCGAGGATTCAGTTCATCACCAATTAGGTTTTGCAGGGTATTCCCTAAAACCTGCCATATGGCATCCACTTGCTCAGGTGGAGCCTGACGAACAAAGTTGGCTAAATGTGTATAGGTGGGCAAAGGGCCAAGAGCACGGGGTGCGATCAACATGGCATCTCCTCCTAAATTGGCAAACACCTGAATCGGCTCATCTCCTCTGTCTAAATATTGAGCAAACGGTTGGGGGTTAGGCGATACTTTGGCTAAGCTCGGAGCATTCACCAACACAAATTCCCAAGGCTGATAGAGGCTAGCGGGCGTGAGAGGAGGCGTTTCCCAAAAAAATGCTGAGTAGGGGCTGTCTTGTAAAACCTGAGTCATCAGCGCTCGAAGGTTGGCGTCCTGTTGCCAATATTGGATGACCTGATGCCACGTTAAAGGAGCATCGTTTTGGGTCACTGTGACCTGTAGTGTCTTATTTTGACTGATGAAGTTTCCATAGGCTTTCAATTGCCCTGTTGCTGATTGCGCAAGTGTTGCAAAGGATTGATCCATCTACCTTCGTCTTTCCATCAAAAGTTGTGTCTAAAACAGGGGCACGAGACCAGGAGAAATGTAGAAAGATAAATCGAGAGAAGTAGCCCTAACTCATGTCGGGTAAAGTTCTCTGTGGTCTTAGATAGCCCAAGCCTAACACTACAGGGAGTTTCAGGATGACTTCCCATACAGTTTGCATGAATCTTGTTGAAAAACGTGTTTTGATTACGCTCAACCCGGTATTCAAAATGGGGTTGCTAGAATGCAAATAGTGGTCTTTGTAAAAATTTGGCCTCTCTACTGGTAGCAGTGAAGGGATAACTGAGTTTCTCATCCAATATTGCTTTGATAAGTATCTGAAGTGGGTAAACTGAGACTGATCATCCAGGCAAACTCGTTTGGATTTATAACAAGCCTGTTTATTTCGCCTCAATGAACAAGGAAGCCAAGTAACATGTAAAAAGCAGATCGATCCACTCAAACAGGCAACAGCCTTGGGATAGATCTCCTCGCTAACCTAAAGCTTCGCTAGTCTAAAACCAGGGATTGTCATAGAAGTTTATTGTTTTAAGGAAAAACCGAGTCATGGGATTATTTGACCGCGTTAGTCGGGTTGTTCGTTCAAACCTCAATGCAATTGTCAGCTCCGCCGAAGATCCAGAGAAAATTCTGGAGCAAACTGTCAACGATATGCGCGAAGACTTAGTACAGTTTCGCCAAGCTGTTGCCCAGGCTATTGCAGCTCAGAAGCGACTAGAACAACAATATAACCAAGCCCAGACTCAATCCTCGGAATGGTATCGTCGGGCTCAGCTTGCCTTGCAAAAAGGGGATGAGAACCTAGCACGCGAAGCCCTATCGCGCAAACAGACTTTTACAGAAACAGCCAATAGCTTAAAGACACAGCTCGATCAGTCCACAGCTCAGGTCGCAACCTTGAAGCGGAATATGCTGGCATTAGAAAGTAAAATTTCTGAGGCAAAGACCAAGAAGGATATGCTCAAGGCTAGGGCTAAGTCTGCGAAAGCTACGGAGCAACTTAATAAAGCCCTAGGCAGCGTTGATATGACAGGGAACGTTGCTGCTTTTGAGCGGATGGAAGAGAAAGTGATGCAAATGGAGGCCCAGTCTGAAGCTGTAGCTGAACTGGCAGGAGCCGAAGGTTCATTAGAAGCTCAATTTGCTAGTTTGGAAGCAGGCAGTGATGTTGATTCTGAACTGGAAATGCTGAAAGCCAGCTTAGGCAGCCCTCCAGCTATAGGCGGAGGATCAGACTCCCAAGAAGCTTTACCTCCTGCTAATGCCGAACCTGTGGATACTCCCCAGCAGCAAGCTCCAGTGGATGCTGAGTTAGAAGAGCTGCGCAACAAATTGGATCAAATTTAAAGCAAGGGCTTGTCGACTGGGCTGATAGTCAATAGACTAGGCAAGTGAATTACGAGCAACTCCTGTCTTGTAAGAAGCTGCAATCTCTGATGTTCGATTGCGTTGGGGATTTTAGCTCCTTGTCACAGAAACTGAGTAAAACGGAATTCATACTAGCTATCTGTTAAATCCACTGATAGTAGATCTAGTGTCTTCACAGATCTACGAGATTCTTACGGATGAAATTTGCCGATCGCATCCAACGATTCCAAGCCAATGTTTTTGCAGACATGGATCAGGCCAAGCGCCAAGCCCTTGATGCAGGTCAATCCTTGATTGATTTGTCCTTGGGGTCTTCCGATCTGCCCGTGGCAGCGCCCATCCTAGAGACGATTAGCCAGTCCTTACACGATCCCGCCACCCATGGCTATCTACTCTTTCATGGCACTCGCTCCTTTCGAACAGCAGTTGCTGATTGGTACCAGCAGCGGTTTGGGCTATCCGTCGATCCTGAAACCGAAGTCTTACCCCTAATTGGTTCTCAAGAAGGGACGGCCCACTTACCCCTTGCTATCCTCAATCCCGGCGATCTTGCATTGCTGCAAGATCCCGGCTATCCCTCCCATGCTGGTGGTGTCTATTTAGCAGGAGGGGAAATGTATGGTATGCCCCTATTAGCAGAAAATCACTTTCTTCCCGTTTTCAACGAGATTCCGGCTGAGGTACTCCAGAAAGCACGGATGATGGTACTGAGTTATCCCCACAATCCCACGACTGCGATCGCACCCTTATCTTTCTTTCAAGAAGCCGTCCAATTTTGTCAAGATCATGACCTCGTTCTGGTTCATGATTTTCCTTACGTTGATTTTGTCTTCTCTGATCAGAAAATGCCGTCGATCTTACAGGCGGATCGCGATCGATGTTGCTCTATTGAGTTTTTCACGTTTTCCAAGTCTTACAGTATGGGTGGGTTTCGGATTGGCTACGCCATTGGCAATGCTAGCCTGATTGCGAGCTTGCGAAAAATTAAGGCCATTGTCGATTTCAACCAATATCAGGGTATCTTAAATGGTGCCGTGACAGCCTTAAACACAAGTGATTCCGAACTGCAACGGACCTTGTCTATTTTTCAAAAACGTCGAGATATTTTTGTCACAGCGTTGGCAAAGATGGGCTGGATTGTGCCTAATCCCCCTGCGACCATGTACATTTGGGCGCCTTTACCGGAACCTTGGCAGCAGCAATCAGTCGAATTCTGTAAGCAGTTGGTTCTCCAAACAGGTGTAGCTGTATCGCCAGGAGCGGGCTTTGGCCAAGCAGGAGAAGGGTATGTGCGCTTTGCCTTAGTCCAAGATCTTGAAACGCTCACCGTAGCCGTTGACCGAATCGCTTCCTTCCTGCATACTTGACCATGCCGAATGAGCAGTGCTTGATTAATCCATCAATTGAAAGATCTAATTCAGATAAGTTCCCCTTGCATCAAAGGAAATAAGCCTTTATGAGTTATTCTCGCCGTTTGCTCCGTGTCTTCTCTAGCGCTTTGATGCTAGTGGGGTTAACCTGTAATGCCAGTCGTGCAGCGGAAAAAATCACTGTCAGCTATGGTCCTTTTGGCCGTTCCATTGCTGTCTCAGACTTGCGAAAATTTCTGGAAACCGGGAGTGCTCCTCCTGACCTTGCTTCTGTGTTGAGTGTTGTGGGTCAGCAAGAAAGGGACTCTTTATTGGGAGGATTGAAATTTAAGGTCCCTCTGAATGTTGTAATTATGGATCAATTGTTGCGCTCTCCCCAAGGCGATCAGTTGCTCACTCAAATTGCCGGCACGACCTCTTTACCCGGCGGGGCTGAAAAATTAGCGCTTAGAAGTGCTTTGATTGGCGCAGCTTCTTCTAAAGAGGGCTTAGGGATCCTCAGTTTTCTGGAAGCTTATCCAACTCCAACCTTGAAAATTGACTTAGCTGCAGTCCAAAAACTCTTAAAGTCTGACTCCATCCTGGGGGCATTCATGGAAGGACAATTTCTAGGTGGAGATACCCCCTCACCTGATGCAGGTGATTCCACCCCTCCTGCTGCCGATCAAGAAGCCCCTCAATCAGAGCCAGAAGCTACTCCTAATAGCACTTCTGAAGATGCAGCTCCCGAAGAGAGCACTGACAAGACCTCAAACTAATCTTCGACTTACCCCCATCACTATGGCCCTAAAAACAACCAATCCCACAACAGAATGAATAGTAGGAAAAAGGGGTTAGCCACTCTGCTAGTCATTGGGCTCAGTAATGTATGGGGATGGACCGCCGCTGCAAATCCCACTTGGCAATGGCGACCTGTGCAACCTGGGAAACGGCAAGGCATTAGTGGTCTGGCATTCGTCAGACAACAGGCTCAGATATGTCAGTTCCTGGCTGTGCATGATAACAAAGGGGATCAGGACCAGCCTCGTTTGGCGTTGCTTGGGGTACCTGCCCAAGGCCCCGTCACCTATCAGCCCCTTGCTTGGCCTGCAGAGCATTCTCTCCCTGTTGACCTGGAAGCGTTGACAGGTGTACCCAACACCCGTCAGACCGAATATGTGGCTGTGACAAGTCTGGGACTGGTCTACCATCTGCGGTTGGATCTTCGAACCCATACCATCGTGGTTTTACATACGGTACAGATTCCTCCTCACGAGGAACTGACCAATATCGAAGGGTTTGCTCTCCAGCAGCTTGATGATCAATTAATGGCTGTTTGGGCACATCGTGGTCAGGATCACGAACCAGCTATATTCTTTTGGGGCAGATATTATCCTGAAAAAACAAAGATAGTGGCTGATGGCTCTACTCCTTTTCAGGTGCCTTGGCCGCTTCAACATGTACGTCATGTGTCTGACTTGAAAATTGCGCCAGACGGACTGCTTTACATCACTGCTGCGAGTGACCCCGGCGATCAAGGCCCCTTTCAATCAGCCACTTATGTGGTGGGCAATTTCCCCTTTCGTCAGTTGGCTGCTCGTCAAGGTACTCAACGGCAAAATAGCTCCACCCTCATTCCTCTCTATCGCTTCAACTCCAATAAGGTTGAGGCGATAGAGTTAGTTCCTGGTCAAAACGGTGGTATTGCCCTGGCGTCCGATGATGAAAAATTTGGCTCAGCATTTGCTGGGAAATGCTTTGCTGGACCAGATTAATCTAGCACCTGCTCTACTAGAGTAGGGTTTATCTTCGCGGGCAGTTGATGACTACAGCCTCCAATTGACGACGACTTGACCATCATCACTTTGAACAGAAACGTTAATTGGGATTTGCCGACCATTGGGGTCTTTTGCTGTGCAGCTAAACTTCTCCCCTGCGTAGGCAATAATGTATCGAGTTTGAGGGGTGCCACAGCTGGGGGTGACGGCTAAATTTTCTTGGTTTTGCAGACCCGTCTTGATTAAGCCTTCAACTTTGTCGTAGGAAATCAAGCCGTTAGTGGCATTCCAAGAGAATCCTCCTTGCTCATTGGTTTGGGTGACTACTGCTTCAATGGTTTTGCCATCTGATGCAGTCACTGTACAGTTGAATTTACTGTTCACTTTGATGGCAACCTTTTGCGGACAAGCAACAGATCTGACTGGAATACCTGCTTGCTCAGCAAATTGTTCTTTGACTGTGCTTTCGACAATATTACTGTCAATGAGTGGTGCATTAGGGTCAACGTCGGCTGATCCAGTCTCTGATTCTGGACTAGGTGCATCTTCTGTGGGAATCAAATCACCGGTTGTATCATTATTGCCGGAATTGTCATCAGTCTTGTTAGCCGTGGACGTTGGATTGAGCTTCCAGGTGACGTTCCCTTCATCATCTTGTTGAGTCACAGTGACAGAGGCTTTGCTGCCGTCAGATGCCTCTACGTCACACTCGAAGGTATCCCCTTCTTCCAACTCGACTGTCTGGGGACAAGATATTGATGAAACATTGGTATCCGTTTGTTCCTCAATCCCTTTTTTGATCTCATCTTCAAGCTTCTGGGTATTTAGCGTGGCAGAACAAGCTGTTAATAGACCGACCAGGCTGACTGTAAAGATGACTTTCAAATTGAAACTATTACTGATTGTGTTGCGAGGTTTCATAACGGATGAACGAACAGAGAGAATATATATCGATTACGCCCTGTCAGCACGTTAGCAAAATTGCTTCTAGAGCTAAAAAATATCTGGATTCTTTTAATAATGGTGTAGGCTAAATAGTCGATTACCATTCGCCCTACTTGGAGATGCTGCAAGCATGCTTAAGCCCGTACACTAAGCATATTGTCCTCGGCAAATTTGCTGCTAAGGCTTGCTTGTGGAGTCATCGATCTTCTATATGATTAAAAAAAGGACCAACAGTGACTGAGTTAACGTTGGAGTGGATCGAGGGAGGTGTCTCTCGCTCGGAGCGGATTCAACCAAACCAGCCCAGTAAAAACCCTGGAACAGTTCGGATCGGCCGAGATCCTCAGCGATGCGATATTGTCTTGTCTGACAGTACTGTCTCGGGGCTGCAAGCTGAAGTGTATTACCACGTGGGTAGTCAGGTATTCTATTTGCGATCGCTCCGAGACACCAACCCTCCCATTGTTAATGGTCAGCCGATCACCACAGGAGAAGTTCCCTTAGGAACCGCGAACACCGTTACGTTAGGGCGTGTCGTCCTCAATACTAGAGTCAGTGCTGTGCCAGGAGGGCTCCCTCCCACAGAAGTGAGGCCAGTCCCACCCACCCAAGTCAATTCTCCCTATGGTACTCATGCCGCACCATCTCCCTACCCTGCTCCCAGCCCTGCACCTTACTATCAATCACCAGCTGCTGCCGACGAGCAAGGGCCAAAGGTATGGGTATGGATTATTGCTGGGGTTTTAGTGGTGGGTGGAGGGGCATTGGCATGGCCCTTTGTCAGTGATTTTTTGGGCTTAAGCAAAGAACCGACGGTCTCTCAGGCTGATTCCGATCGCTCCAATCCAGGCCAGGATGGCTCTAGCCCTGATACTTCTCCTGGATCGCGTGAGGACAATGTGGCTGATCTGGTGACCTACGAGCATTCATCAGGTTTATTCCGTATCAATATTCCCCGTACCTGGCAACGCAAAGATACGAGCAAAGCAGGAGAAGTCATTGTTCGTTGGGCCGATCGCAATACCGAAAGCAGTATTGTTGTCGATCTATTCAAATCTCGGCGATTGAGTCAGCAAGAGTTAGGAGATTTGGCTCGCCGCTTTATTACCAATGCTTTTGGGAAAGAGACCGATTTTCAAGTGGGACAACCGAAAGTGTTAGAGAGTGGTGTAGTCGAACTAGGATGGGAATTTTCAACTCGCAATGATCGGTTGTTAGGGGCAACATATACGGAACAGAGCGGAGATACCGTCTCTGTGGTCAGCATCTTAGTGCTGCGATCGAATTTTGATCAAGTTAAGTCTACATTTCGAGAAATTCTGAGCAGCTACCGTTTTGATCCCTCAGTTGATATTCCCTAGTGGACCTTGGATAGAGTTTAGAAAAGCAAACTCAGGAAGCGCTCACTGCAAGGGGTTGACTGGTTTTGCTGATCTCATCTAGCCAACGTTGGACATTGTATTGGTTGAGTCGATAACTGAGGGGATGGGCAATTAGACGGGCAGTACTTTCGTACAAACAGTCCAGCTCAATTAAGCCATTCTCTTTCAAAGTGCGCCCTGTAGAGACCAAATCGACAATCGCTTCAGACATGCCCGTAATTGGCCCCAGCTCGACGGAACCGTAGAGGGGAATGATTTCCACGGGTAAATCGATTTGGCAGAAAAAATCATGGGCGCAATGGACAAATTTGGAAGCGACTCGACAATTGGGTGGGAGTTCCATCGCTGAACGATAGGGGCTTTGGCTGGGGACTGCTACAGACATCCGACAATGTCCAAAGCCCAGATCGGCCAACTGAGCCACCTGTGGTTTCTTCTCTTGCAGGACATCAAATCCCACAATGCCGATTTGAGCCTGACCATACTCCACATAGACGGGGACGTCTTGAGCCCTAACCAATAGACCCTGGGCGATTCCCGTTGAATCTGGAATTTGCAGTTGGCGATTAGATGAGTCTAGGAAGGCACTGAAATCTAGACCAACAGATTTCAGAAGGCGAATACTCTCCTTGAGTAACGCCCCTTTAGGTAAGGCAACCGTGAGCATGACATTAATCTCGATGGAATGACTGCTACAGCAATTTCAAGTAGGTTAATGTTAATTACTCTAGCGATTCAATTGTGACAGAACCTTGAACATTGACCCAAGCAATTTTCCCAATTCGCTGTTGGCGAGCAGTGGCGCGAATTTCATCGGGAGACTTTTGGGATAACTCAACCTCAACTCTGGTGAGCGGGGGTTGGGCATTTTGCTGACGAAGCTGATGAGCATGGCTGAAGGCGGCTGCGATCGCAGCTTCCGTCTCTGCCACAACCAACCAATGAGACGCGGGAGTTTGGTTGGGTAGCTTCTCAAGAGTGAGTAACACCTGATGTAAATGTTCAACATTAAAAGAAAAGCCAATCCCCGGTATCATCTTGCCTTGTGGATGATACAGGCCCAGAAGCTGATCGTATCGCCCCCCCTGGCCGAGCACTCGCTGGCCTGATGCCGCATCACTGATGATTTCAAATACGATGCCTGTGTAGTAATCAAAGGTTTGGATGAGACTGAGATCTAGGGTCAAAGACGGTAGGGTAGACAAAACCTCCACCAAGGCCTTGAGGCTAGTGACTGCCTCATGTTGAGGGGGATCAAGAGGGAGTTGGGCCACCTTTTGCAGTACCTGGGCTGGCTCCCCTCGTAAGTCCAATAAAAACAAAGCGTGGTCTTTTAACTCTGGGTTGAGGGGTAAATTCGCTAACCCAACGCGATCCAGTTGGGCAATGGCCTGACGCACTGCCCCTCGCACTGCTTCAGGGAAAGGACGTAATAGCGATCGAGTTAAATCCGCTTCCCCCAGAATGACATGCCAGTGCTGTACCCCCAGTTCTGTTAAGCAATCCGCCAGCAGCAGCAGAATTTCGGCGTCCGCAAATAACCCACTACTCCCCAGCAGTTCCACACCCGCTTGGTAAAACTCATGCTGACCGCTGGCGTGACCGGACTGTTGGCGAAAAATATTGGCGTTGTAATAGAGTCGCTGGGGATGAGTGACCCCTTCCATCCGAGTTACAGCGGCCCGTGCGATCGAAGCAGTCAATTCGGGCCTCAGGCCCAGTACCCCTTCTTCTGCATCCCATACTTGAATAACGGTTTGGGGCTCAACAGCTCCCCCTGCCACTAAGGTATCTAGTCGCTCTAAGGTGGGCGTAATAATCCGGTGATATCCCCAGCGTTGAAAAACCTGTTGCAGACGCTGCTCAATCCAGCATTTTTGAGCCACATCTAGGGGGAGTAAATCTCGGGCACCAGCAGGAGGTTGATACATCGTCACCAACTATTTCTTACCGCCAAACAATCCAAATAAACCCTTCTTTCGCTTAGACTGTGGCGGTTGGGCTTGCTTGTTCGTAGCGGGCTGAGATCGCTTGTCCAATTTCTCCACTTTCTGCATGCCTTTGATGGCGTCAGCATTTTGCGGATCACTGTTTAAAGCTTGTGTAAAATGCACTTTTGCCATTTTGAGTGAATTCTTTTTCAGATAAATGGAACCCATCAAACTATGACAGCGACTATTTTTAGGTTCAAGTTTTAGGGCATCTCGCAATTCTACAATAGCGTCATTCAAGCGGTTTTTCTTAATCAGTTCTTCTGCTCGTCGACAGTAATCATTGACAAACTGTAATGTGGCGGCTTCTTGCGGAGGAGCCTGCTCTGTAGGAGTAGGGGACACCGATGTTTCTGGTTTCGCTGCCGGTGTTGCCGTTGTCGCCTGAGCGACTTGGGGCTGTGCTGGAGTGGCACTCGTTTGCTTGCTCCCCTCGCGGCGCATTAAATAGGCTAGGTTCAACTCACTGAGTTGACTAACAATCGCTAAGACCCCTTCCAACTGTTCAAACTGATTCTGAGCTAAGTGATTGACCTGCTCTTGATAAAGCGCTTCAAAATTATCGGCAGTTAATAGTTCTTGGGCATTAGACGTTTGCAGAATACTGGGATTGATTTCGCGAGTGGCGCGTTGTCCCACCAAGCGGAGTAAAACCTTGTATTCTTCTAGATCTTTGTCTTGAGATAAAACCTCATAAGCTGGATTCACTAGCTTCGAAAGCATGCGACTGGCTTGCGCTTTATCCATGTCAGCAGGACAACTGTCTGGGTGTAAACTGCGGGCAATTTTGAAGTAGCGCTTGCGAATCTCACCTTTGGAAGCCCCAATTATTAGGCCCAAACTGGCATAGTGGTCTGGACAATCGAAAATAGCAATACCCTGCTTCATCTCAAGTGACATGTACGTGCTTCCACAATGAGTGTATTTAGTAATCCCCTAGTGCTAGTCTAGTCGGTTCGGGACAATCCAGCATCTTAATTCAATATAGGAAAATCTATGGAGCAGTAGGTAGGGTTGGGGGGGACCAGTTAAGTGGCTCAACTTTCAGGAGTTCGTGACTGAGGGCTGAGTGAATGTGACCATTGGTTGCTAGCAAGCGCCCTGATGAGAGTTGTTGGGGACTTTGATCATAAGCCGTGATGGTCCCCCCAGCTTCTTGGACCAACACGATGCCAGCAGCAATATCCCAAGGAGATAGTCCCCGCTCCCAATATCCATCCAAGCGACCGCAGGCAACGTAGGCCAGATCAATCGAGGCCGATCCGCCCCGACGGACTCCCTGAGTCAAATGGGTTAAGTGGCAAAATTCTGCATAGTTATTATCATTCGTTTCCCGACGATCGTAGGCAAAGCCAGTGACCAATAGACTATTTGCTAAGGATTGGATCCCAGACACGTGAATAGGTTGACGATTGCGGGTGGCCCCCAAGCCCGTTGCCGCTCGAAATAACTCTTGATGAAAAGGGTCATAGACCACGCCCACAGCCGGGAACCCCTGGATGATCAAGGCAATGGATGTAGCAGAGAACGGATATTGATGAGCAAAATTAGTGGTGCCATCCAGCGGATCGATCGCCCATAGATATGGACTGTCCTGATTCCCCTGATGACCCGACTCTTCTGCTAAAATCTGGTGTTCTGGAAAGTGACGCCCAATCACGTCTAAAACAGCTTTTTCTGCAATCTGATCGGCCTCTGTCACCAGATCTCCAGGGCGCTTCTCCTGAATATTTTCTAACTTGCCCCAAAACTGTTGTAGAACAGCGCCTCCCGCTAATGCTGCCTCAGTTGCAATCTCTAAATAGATAGCTAAGTCAGTTGCCGTTGTCATGGGTTACTCTTCATCCAAAGGCAGGCCAGCGCGCACCTTGCCCTTACCAAAATAGCGACCGAACTGTAATTCATACACTTCGTCTTCGTCTTGGGTTTCCACCACTAAATCGCTTTGGGGATAGCTCACGCATAATAAGGCATATCCCTGTTTTTGAAGTTCTTGAGAGAGTCCCATGGCTTCTGGCTGGTGTAACTCGCCGGATAGGACTCTAACCGCACAAGTGGTACAGGCACCGTTGCGGCAAGCAAATGGTAAACGAACGCCTTGCTGCTCTATACTCTCAAGGATGTAATGGTCTGCAGGGACTGGGACTGAATACTCATTCCCACTATGGTGATCGCGAATATGAATCGTAAAAGTTTGCATACCGTTTCATCCGGGTTCAGATTCTGTTACCATAGCTTACTTGTACTGAATAAACCTAACTCTCTGGAGAGGTGGCCGAGTGGTTGAAGGCGCAGCACTGGAAATGCTGTTTAGGGGTAACTCTAACGAGGGTTCGAATCCCTCCCTCTCCGTTCTTAAGTTTTAAACATTTACAAAAGAGCTTAGCTGACGTCCCAGACCTTCTCCAAAATTTGAATAGGCGGGATATCTGCGACTTTGCTAGTCAGGGATTTAAGGCCAGCAAAGTGAGCTGCTATCGGTAAATGCCGTGTGGGTTCTAAGGCTCCAAATAAGGCAACCAATCGGGTTTTAACGGCAACTCCCAAGTGGAGTGGGGCTCGATCCGCACAAATCATTAAATGTCCAGCATCAATAAAGGCGGCGAGCTGGCCTACATGCTCAGGAGTAACGATTTGGAGCTGGGGACAGACCGCGACCAGAGAACCAACCCAGTCTTTATTCTCGGCACTTTGCACAACCACTAGAGGGGTATCCGGTTGCCGTTCTAAGTAGCCTTCTATCACGGATTCCCAGCTTCTAATGGGATAAAACTGTGAGGGCTCATCATCGGAGTTCTCGGCTCCTGTTCCCCCATGCAGCGTGATGTATGGTTTGCCAGCAATACCAAGTCGTTCCTGTTCTGATTTGGCCCAGTCCTGATCTTCTGGCGGGATATGAATTGAGATGTCTGGACAAGGGGTGGGGATGTCGAGACCCAACAATAAGTCGTGATACCGTTGGGCATCATAGGGACGGGCATTAGGGGGAACGGCAGCGGTCAGGAACGCCCCAGATAAATCGGCCACGGTTCCCCCAAGGGTGGGAAACCGTTTTCGGGCAAAGCGAACCCAAGCAGGAAGGGTCAAATTTTCATAGCCCACCCGCTGGGGAATGCCGACTAGCCAGCAGAGTAAACCCGCTGTCCAGTCACGACTGATGGTGATACCTGCATCATAGCGACGATCCCGCATTTGTCCGATTAAATTTCCCCAGTCAGCCGCCCCATTCCGATTTTCAAACTGGAAGGTCAAAACATTATTAACCGTGTGGCAAAGCCGATAGGCTTGCTTGGCTCGGGGTTCAACAATAACATCGATTTCGACATGAGAATAATGGCGGTGAAGCGTCTCTAAGGTCGGGAAAAATAACAGTTGTCGACCAACATCGCCAGGGATTAATGCTAATACACGGGTCATTATTTAGAACAGCCGTAATGGATGAAGTCTACGTTTACCGCCAACCATTGTAGGGGAATGCCTAGCTCTTGTAATCGATCCGCTCTGTAACTCAATAAGTCTTCTAAATTGCGGTCTCAGGTCAGATAGGATAGGGAATGGCAGCAGTTTACGATTATCAATGCATTTACTAATTCCAGCAGCAGGGATGGGGCGACGCATGGGCAGCGATCGCAATAAGTTGCGGTTGATATTACTGGGGAAGCCCCTGTTGGCTTGGACGTTACTAGCGGCTGAATCAGCGGCTTCCATTACCTGGATTGGGATTATCGGTCAGCTAGAGGATAAACTTACCTGGACGGAACTGCTTCAATCCCTCTGTCTGAGTAAGCCGGTCGTGTTTATTGAGGGGGGCAAGACGAGGCAGGAATCGGTCTATAACGGTTTGCAGGCCCTGCCAGATGAAGCAGAGCAGGTGCTCATCCATGATGGCGCTCGTTGTCTAGCGACGCCGGATTTATTAGACCGTTGTTCTCAGGCACTCCAAAAGTATCAAGGTTTTGTCGCTGCTGTCCGTGTCAAGGACACGATCAAAGTGGTGGACATCCATCATCAAATTCAGGACACTCCCGATCGATCGCAGTTGTGGGCCGCCCAAACCCCTCAAGGGTTTCAAGTTGCCTCTCTCAAGCAGTGCCATGAGCAAGGTAGACAACAGGGATGGGACGTCACGGATGATGCCGCTTTGTTTGAGAAATTGGATCTCCCTGTCCATATTGTTTTGGGAGAAGAGACTAACCTAAAAGTCACGACACCCACGGATCTTGCGATCGCAGAATTAATCCTAGAACAACGCTTACAAAAAAACCCTCGAACTGACGGATTCGAGAGTTAATTCATTGAACGTTACCGCAGTAGAAAAACTGGGGAAGGTTGCCGCGATTTATCCCTTCCGTGAGTAATATTCCACCACGAGTAGTTCGTTAATTTCTAGCGCAATCCATTCTCGCTCAATCACTCCATTGACTTTACCCGTCAATGTGTTTTTATCAAATTCCAAGTGGGTGGGAATATTGGCTAAGCCAGGGAATTGCATATGAGTCTCGATCAGTTTACGAGAGGCATCGCGATTGCGGGATTGAATGACATCACCCGGACGACATTGATAACTGGCAATTGACACGACACGGCCATTAACCAGAACATGACCATGATTGACCAATTGTCTGGCTGCAGGGATAGTTGGGGCCATCCCGAGGCGAAAGATGGTATTGTCTAATCGCATTTCCAGCAGTTGCAGCAGGGTTTGACCTGTAGAACCGCCCGCTCGACGGGCCTTACGAACATAACGCAAAAGTTGACGTTCCGAGAGGCCATAATTGAATCGTAACTTTTGTTTTTCTTCTAGCTGGGCTGCATATTCAGACCGCTTCTTGCGAGCTTGGCCATGTTGCCCAGGGGGGTAGGCTCGGCGAGGAGTCTTCCGGGATAAGCCGGGCAATTCTCCTAAACGACGCACTACTCTGAGGCGAGGGCCTCGATATCGCGACATATCACTTCCTCTTAGTTTTTATTACGTGAAATTTGTCAGATTTTTCAGTATAAGCTTTGGAAGGGTTACTCATCAAGCTTAATTTCGTATTTTCAATCGCTCCGGCTCCTGCTAATAACTTCTTGGCTGACCTGCCCTCTTACTGTTTCACTACCAATCTTCAATACCTGTCATGATTGATCAACTTTCTGTAGAGTCTATTCCGCCACTTTTAGGTGCTTCTCGATCCCAATTAGCTGATTGGGCTCAGGGGTATCAGCAACCTGCCTACCGCGGCCAACAAGTTCATCAATGGATTTACCAGAAAGGGGTTCGCTCCCTCAGTGAAATTACTGTTTTACCTAAACAGTGGCGAACTGAGATTGCCGACATTCCTGTCGGTCGATCCCAAATCTTTCATCGTTCTGCTGCTCAAGATGGCACCGTCAAGTATTTACTCAAGCTTGCAGACGGACA
This sequence comes from Acaryochloris sp. IP29b_bin.176, assembly GCA_028285315.1. Lineage (GTDB taxonomy): Bacteria > Cyanobacteriota > Cyanobacteriia > Thermosynechococcales > Thermosynechococcaceae > Acaryochloris. The sequence continues at coordinate 6,778 of JANQPU010000345.1, read as the reverse complement.
AATCATTGAAACGGTTGGCATTCCCACACAAAAAAGACTCACAGTATGTGTGTCTTCTCAAGTGGGTTGCCCCATGGCCTGCGACTTTTGTGCCACTGGCAAAGGGCAGTATCAGCGCAATCTTGCCTGTCACGAAATTGTTGATCAAGTCTTAACCGTTCAGGAAGATTTTCAACAGCGGGTTGGCAATGTGGTGTTTATGGGCATGGGAGAGCCGTTGCTCAATCTGGGCCAGGTGCTGGCAGCTGTGCGATCGCTCAACCAAGACATTGGGATTGGTCAGCGGTCCCTCACCGTTTCCACAGTTGGTATTCCTCAACAAATTCTCAAGCTAGCCCAGTACCAGCTTCAGATTACTTTAGCGGTGAGCTTACATGCCTCAAACCAGCGCATCCGTGCACAGCTTGTTCCTAGCGGGCAGCATTACCCGTTGGACCAACTTCTGCAAGATTGTCGTACTTACGTTGCTAAGACAGGTCGCCGTGTGACCTTTGAGTACATTGTGCTATCGGGGGTCAACGACCAGACAGCACATGCCCTAGAGCTAGCCCATCATTTGCGAGGGTTCCAAAGTCATGTGAACTTGATTCCCTACAACCCTATTTCTGAGGTTGATTATCAACGCCCAACCCAAAAGCAATTACAACACTTTCTGAGCTGCCTACAAGATCAACATATTACTGCTAGCATCCGACGATCTCGCGGTTTAGACAAAGATGCTGCCTGTGGTCAATTAAGGGCAAAGACAATCATAGATCAAGCCTCAACCTAATGGGTTAGATGAGATACACAGCTCAAATTGCCTATATTCGTTATTGATAGCAGACAAAAAGTAAGGCAGTGTGTACACAACACACTGCCTTGCCTCAGCCTTCAAAAGGCTTGTATCAAATTAAGGTCGGTTTAGAATGAGAAGGTTGCTCGAATTAAACCTTGGATGATGTCATTATCGTTACCACCAGCTGCAGTCAAACCATTTTGAGTCCCTATGGGATTAATGATGTACTGCACAGAAGGCGTAATGGTGATGTTGTCATTCACTGGGAAACGATAGAAAGCTTCCAAGTTGATTTGATCGTTAGATGAATTAGTTCCCGTCACGAGGAAAGGCATACCAGCAGCAACAGCAAACAAAGAGCCAGGCACAAGAGCATCTTTATAACCAACACCAGCCATCCAGGTTTGGACAGTGTTGCTGTCACCCACGGTAGCGATCGCAGCAGTAGGAGGAATTGCAGCCACCTCAGCAGCGGATCCAAAAACATCTACACCATCGGTACCAACGAAATTTTGAACTTGTGGATCAAAGGAAATACCATAGCGACCGAAAACACCAAAGTTGCCAAAAGTAGCTTCAGCATTAACACCTAAGACTTTTTGCTCAACATTAAAAGTCTCAGCGTAAGTACCCTGCAGGCGAATGGCAAAATTATTTTGGTCATCAGCCCCAAAAGTATTGGCATACTCAAGTTCTACAGTTCCTTGATGAGGATCACCACCTAATCCACCTCCAATACCGGGCACAGCCGTGAAGTCAGTTGCCGAAAATCCCGCAGCTGCAACATAGACACCTCGAACACTAAAGGCCCCAGCATTAGGATTCCAGTCAAAGGCAGCACCTGCTCCCCCTGAAAAATCAACCGCATTGGTAATAATCAAGGGGTTGTTAATGAAAAAGCCTGAGCTGAAATCTTGAGCTGAGTTATTAGCATAGCTGTTGAAATCAACAAAGTCGCTAGGGAAGATATTGGTACCAACAGTTACAGTAAGGTTCTCACCTGGCTTAAAAGAATAGGCTAAGCGACGTAATCGAACATTATTACCAATACCAGAATAATCAGTAGCACCTAGGTCCACTAGAGAAATAGGATTACCACTGACTGGATCAGTCGCTAATACTGCACCGCCTGGGTTAAGAGGGCCATGATCAGCAGCACCTAAAGCATTACCAATAAAGTCACCACCATTGTTACCCACTTCTAATTGAGTAGCCAACAAGTCATCACCAGAGAAGCTGGTATTGAAGTTCAAGCGAACTCGGGAAATCGCGGAAACACGGCTATCAGCACCACCAGGATTTAGGGTTCCATTGGCAGGGTCAAAAACAGTGTCTGTACTGTTGCTCACAAAATCGCCGAACTGGGCAGCCATGACCACTTCACCTTGTAATTTGGTGGTGGTGGAGAACTGCTGGGCTTCGACGGTAGCAACACGAGCTTCTAAACCATCCACACGACCTCTGAGGGTGGCAAGTTCAGCAGCAAATTCGTCTTGAAGCGCCTTGAGAGCATCTAAATCTTCTTTAGTAGCGAAACGGTTGCTGAGATTATCCAAACAAGCGTTAACCAGAGCAGCGGCTTCACGTCGAGACATGGCTCGGCTGGGGCGAAATGTGCCATCGGGGTAACCCGCAACGCAACCGTAACGCTCAACTAAGGATTGAATGGCTTGGAAAGCCCAGCCATCAGGCTGGACATCAGACAATTGAGAGACTGAGGTCACCTGCCCCACGGAGTCCTTTTTCGTCTCAGTCATCAAATCACTAACGGAAGTGGTTTGGCTCAGAGACTGATCAGCCAACAACAATTCATCTTGCTCAGTCGCAACAGGTTCTACTTCAATAGATTGGGCTTCTACAGGGAGCTGTTCGCTGGTGCTAACAGCTCTTGCAGGTAAGGTAGCAAGTCCAAGAAGACTTAGACTTCCAGCCAATAGACATACTTTTTTCATGGTTATACTCCTCACTCACATGTGTTTAAAATCTGCAAAAAGACTAAACACGATAACTTAATGCTTCACACCAATATAACGAAATATCTTTGCATCATATTGCCTGGAAGATAAGTCTGAAGGAAATGTTCCTGGAAGTTGAAAACATCTTCATCGCACACATTCCTTCATCTAAAGAAGATACTCTATTTTAGAGAGGCAAGCCAAGGGATCGTAGTCAATTTCTGTATTGGCATATACGGCTATTTTTTCTGTTTACCTTGTAGCTTCGGGCTCCTTAAGGGACCTGCGACAGTGTTAGATAAGGAGAGGCTTGTGTATCTCAATTTGCTGGGCAAAAATTTATTCTCTGAAATTTAAACAACCCTAGTTCGGGTAAAGCCCATCTTTGAGATACTTCTAGAAAAGAATGCAGATTTCAGCCTACGTAAGCATGAGGGTTTTAGCTTATCCCGAACTCAGGTTGAATAGACGATTCATGTCAAGAATCTGCTGTCAGATATCTTATTTGTCAAAGGCGGTGGTTCTGGAGTGATGTATGTATTGCGAGTTGAATATTCAATCACTAATGGGGTGAGAGTCGTCCCACTCTACAGTCTGGGCTAGCGGATGACCGTGAACTGAGCTGAATTAACTCGACTTTATAGTGGTCAGGATCCTCTACAAAGGCAATAACTGTCGAGCCATGTTTCATGGGACCGGGTTCTCGGGTCACACTGCCTCCTCTGGCTTTGATGTCATTGCAGGCCCTGTAGATGTCATCGACGCCAATTGCAATATGTCCGTAGGCATTGCCCAGGTTGTATTCGGATACTCCCCAGTTATAGGTGAGTTCCAAGACGGTGTGATCGGCTTCATCGCCGTAACCCACGAAGGCCAAGGTAAACTGACCGCTAGGATAATCTTTGCGGCGTAGTAGTTTCATTCCCAAAACATCACAGTAGAATGCTAAGGAAGCATCAAGGTCTGCCACTCTGAGCATGGTATGGAGAATTCTCATAGGACTATCTGTTTAAGAGTCAGTAAATTTAATGGGTGTTCGTCACATTAATTACATTCTGGCGCGATCGCACCTAGTATGTCTTTAAGAGGGCCAATCGTTGCATCAACGCTGCTGTTACAGTCAGATGCACACTATGCCTTGACGATCGGGTCAGGCTCACCAGATCATTTTGTAGGTTGTTGGAAACATAACGCATGCAAGAAACTGAAATCGTTGCCATTGAGGCGCGCGAAATTCTAGACTCCCGCGGTCGCCCAACGGTAGAAGCAGAGGCTATTTTGAGTTGTGGTGCTTTTGGATTGGCCCAGGTCCCCAGTGGTGCTTCCACGGGTAGCTTTGAAGCTCATGAGTTGAGAGATGGCGACGCTCAGAGATATGGGGGTAAAGGTGTTCTCTCTGCAGTTACCAATATTAAAGAACAAATTCAACCGGAACTGGTGGGTTTAGGTGCCCTCGATCAGGCTGACATTGATCAGACCATGATTGATCTGGATGGATCGACAAACAAAGCTAAGTTGGGAGCCAACGCAATTCTAGCAGTGTCTTTGGCTACTGCTAAAGCTGCGGCAGAAGTCACTAATCTTGAGCTATATCGTTATTTGGGTGGCCCTTTGGCAAATCTGTTGCCTGTGCCCCTGATGAATGTGATTAATGGGGGAGCCCATGCCAACAACAATGTCGATATTCAAGAATTTATGATTGTGCCCCATGGAGCACCGTCTTTTAAGGAAGCGTTGCGCTGGGGAGCAGAAGTTTTTGCATCCTTGAGTCAAGTGTTGGCAGCTCAAAACTTACTCACTGGTGTCGGTGATGAGGGAGGCTATGCCCCAAATTTAGCCTCTAACCAAGCCGCCTTGGAATTATTGGTAGCGGCTATTGAAAAGGCTGGCTATCAACCTGGAACTCAAATCAGTTTGGCCTTGGATGTTGCAGCTAGTGAATTCTATCAAGACGGACAGTATACCTATGATGGTGCCGCTCATTCTCCCAGTGAGCTAATCGATTATTTGGACGGTCTAGTGGGCAAATATCCGATTGTGTCCATTGAAGATCCCCTGCATGAAGAAGATTGGGAGAGTTGGGGCAGTCTAACGACCCGGTTAGGGGATCGTGTACAGCTTGTTGGAGATGATCTGTTTGTGACTAATCCCACCCGGTTGCAAAAAGGCATTGAACAGAAATCTGCCAATTCTATTTTGATTAAGCTCAATCAGATTGGTACTTTAACAGAAACCTTGGAAACCATTGATCTGGCCAAGCGAAATGCATTTACTTCCATCATTAGCCATCGATCGGGCGAAACGGAAGATACCACGATTGCGGATTTAGCAGTCGCTACCCGAGCAGGACAAATTAAGACGGGATCACTCTGTCGCAGTGAGCGGGTGGCGAAGTATAATCGGCTGCTGCGGATTGAAGATGAACTGGGTAACCAAGCTGCCTATGCTGGGGCTGTCGGTTTAGGGCCGCAATAATTCACCTTCTCGGACTCGCTAAAAACATGAACCAGTCCGAGATATCTCAAATTAAAATGAATTGAGAACGAAGGATTGACGCCTCTGCATTTGCTGCTCTAGTTTGAGCAGACGATTGATGCGATCGCGCGTACTGGGATGTGTCGTAAATAAGTTGCTGAGCCATTGCCGAGCCGGGGCATTGATAATCAACAGGGGTTTAAAGGCGGGATTACCGCCTAGTGAATGGCGTTGAGCATTGCTCTCTAAACGAGATAAGGCTTGGGCTAAAGCCCGTGGACGCCCCGTTAATCAAGCGGCGGATTCATCCGCAGAGAATTCGCGGGTTCGAGAGATCCCCAATTGCAAAATGGTCGCTGTCAAGGGTGCAAGAACAATCATCAGCAATGCACCAAGGGGGTTAAAGCCTCGGTCATTATCGTTACTACCCCCGAAAAACCAGAAACTATAGCTGACGATCTGGGCGAGAAATGCGATCGCACCCGCCAATGTAGCCGCCACCGCTTGAGTGAGAGTATCTCGATTTTGGATATGAGCCAGCTCGTGGGCAAGAACACCTTCTAATTCGGCTTCTGGTAGCATCCTTAACAGACCTTCTGTCACAGCAATTGCAGCATGGTTGGGATCACGCCCCGTGGCAAAGGCGTTGGCGGCAGAGCTGGGAATAATGTAGAGCTGGGGCATGGGTAAGTTGGCCCGCTGAGCCAAACGCTGAACCAAGTGATAAAGCTGAGGGACTTGGTGAGACCGAACCGGTTGAGCTTGGTAGGCTGATAACGCAATCTGATCGGAGTAGTACCAGGCTCCTAGGTTTGTGATTGCAGCCAGTCCGATTCCCATCACGACACCGCCACTACCGCCTAATAGAGCGTAACTGCTCCAGATCAGTAGCGCACTGAGCAGTCCTAATAAACTGGCGGTTTTGAGTTGATTCATTGCTTGCCTCCAAAGACACGCACAATTAACTCCAGTCTAAAAAGTTCTTGTGGCTGCCTATGGGTAGGAAGCCCCCCTAGAAAAGCAGGGTTTTCCCTATGAGAGATGATATGGATGCGCTAGGATTGGCCGCTCAATAACTCCTGAACCAGTCGGGGGAGATCCATGACAGCTTGCAGGACCTGATCGGGGCCAATACCGACGATCACTTGCAAGCCCAAAACAATCACGGCAATCAAAAAGGCGGTTTTAAGGGTGGTTTTAACAACTCGCAAAAGCCAGGTAAAGACCAACCAAGAAACCAGGATAGCCGCGATGAGGAGAATAGGATTCACAAGCAAAATGTGGATGAGTAGGGATAAAAGGGCTGGTTCATGGTGGGGAGGAGCAGATGCCGTTAATGCCTAGTAACGGGTAGCAATTGAGAATGACCTGATTCTAGCAACTGCCGATCTCAATTCTCTGATGAAGATAAATAAGCGTGAAGGTATATTAAATATGGAGGTTGCAGCACGATTCAACTCTGAAGACTTCGTTAAGAGATCTACTGTTTTTTGAATAGTGTCGCTAACTTGTAAGGCAAGATACCTCCTAACTGCGTCTACGGCCCTACTGCTGACCTGAAAACGGATTT
>JANQPU010000335.1 GCA_028285315.1 Acaryochloris sp. IP29b_bin.176 | reverse complement strand
CAATCCTCCCCCTACCAAGCGTAATGAAGCACTATCAGACAAATCTCCGACTCCAGAAGAAGTCACCTACATCTCAACGATTGCAACCGTCGATGCATTTGATGAAGAGGAACTAAAGCTTTTAGTCGATTGCTGTAAATATGTGGATATCACTCCTCGTACTGGGAAAAGGCTAATCAATATCTATAAAATCTTGCAAATTATTTGGAAAACTAGGCACAAAGAAAAAGATCATCTCCTACCCTCCGAACAAAAGAAACGAGTCGTGATGTCATTCCTCGCCTTATCAGGCAGATACCCAGACTTTATGCGCAGTCTCTTTGACGAAATCGATATGCTCTTGGAGCAAGAAACTTTTGCCTCCAACAATGGAGAGATAACAGAAAATCCTTCCATCCAATTGCCTCTATCAAAAGTCTTAAAAAAACTAGGCCCCAAAAGCGATTCAAACAATTATCAAGATTTTCATACCAAAAGAGAATGGGCTCGTTTCTCCACTGACATTGAACACATGGTGGCCGACTCTACCACTAAAGCCACAGACCCTTTTCTCACCTTAGATCGCAGAACCTTTTCTCTCATGCTGTCATTTTGCTTTGTGGGAGATCTTGGCTATGATCCAGACGATCACCCAGTTAACGTTCCATCACTGCAAAATCCTGAATAATCTAAATGGGTTAGAGGGACTGCTGTAGAAGTTATCGTTGGTCGGGGCTAGGTCTAAAGCAGGTGCTGAACAGTGGCAATTAACCGCTGAGTTTGGCTGATATCCACTTGGCCTTGGCTGTCGAGGGGGACGGGTACAACTTGCAGAAATCCTTCTGATATTGAAGGTGGCTGATCACGGAGGACTTGGGCATAGCTGAGAACCACTTCTGGGGGAACCTGCCGCGCTCTCAGTTGGTTACGGTAGATGCAGTCTTTTACGGATGTGGTGAGATACCAGCCCAGCCACTGGATACCGGGTAGACTATGGCGCTGCACAAAATCAAGTCGCCATTGGGCTTTGACATTGGTGGCATCGTAAATAACGGGATGCTGAGCCTGTATGGCCTGGTTGAATTGCTGGCAAATGACAGCCTGAATCTCCGCCCAAGGACCTTGGATGTTTTCATCCTCATAGAGCTGTTCTCGAATTCGATCCGGGCAAATCCAGATGCTTTTCGGATCAAGCTGGGCTAACACTTGGGCAAAAGTGGATTTCCCTGCACCAGGTAGCCCAATAAGAACATGACTCAATTGCTTAGACATCCCACAGCGACCTTAGGGCAAGCCTGAAATCAGTTAGTAGTGAGGCAGTGACTTGTACTATTGTAGAATTCCCCTATCTTCGTCAATAATAGGGCCATAGAATTAAACCCGCACACTCCGTAATACGGTCAATCCAGTTATCGTAGTCAGAGTAATCAGAGTAAGTAGGAGGCTTTAGCTTGCCTTACCTATCATCTTGTTACCCATAAGTGGGTTCAAAAACTGTTTATAGATGCTCTGAAATAAGAGTTAGCACATTATGACAGTCCAACTTCTGCGCAAAAAATTTTCAGTGGGACAGTACCACCAGATGATTGAATCCGGCATTCTGACTGATCAAGATCGGATTGAACTCATTCAGGGAGAACTTATTGAAATGTCGCCAATCGGAAGGCAACATGCTGCTTGTGTGGATCGGGTGACTGAGCTTTTGATTAGAAAGCTAGGGCAAAGAGCAATTGTGCGGGTTCAAAATCCAATTCAGTTGAGTGATACCTCAGAACCACAACCCGATTTCGCGATTCTCCAACGGCGATCTGACTTTTATGCTGAGGGGCACCCACAACCCAACGATATCTTTGCTCTAGTTGAGGTCTCAGATAGCACAGTTGAGTTTGATCGCACCGTGAAAGTACCGCTCTACGCTCAAAACTACATTACTGAGGTTTGGATCTTGGACCTCAGTACTACTACAGTGGCAATTTATCAAGAGCCAGCTCTGAATGAGTATCAACAGTTACAGACCTTTCACTCAGGGCAAATGCTAGCCTTCCAAGCTTTTCCCGATACTCAATTCACGGTCGATCAGCTGGTGGCGTAAAGGCTGATCCATTCTCTTGCAAGGACTATTGCCTGATAGGAAAGCCATGCCATCCCCTTCTTCAAGGCCATCCAGAGCTGTGATTACTTCCCTTCTATCGGCCTCTCTAGTAATGAGGATGGATTTGCTTTAGTGGCTAACTCCCAATGCGTTTAGCTGAATATTCCCCTTATATATATATCAGAGGCACTGCCGTGACTGCCTACACCATCGATCTCAGCCCCATCACAACCCTCACCAACGAACAATTTGATCTCCTTTGCATCGCTAATCCTGAATTGAAATTCGAGCGTACCCCGACTGGAGAACTTGTGATTATGTCACCCACGGGTGGGGAAACAGGCATGAATAATGCCACTCTGATTGCCCGATTTGTTATTTGGAACGAGCAAGCCAACTTAGGTAAAGTCTTTGATGCATCGACCTGCTTCAGACTACCGAATGGAGGCGATCGCTCTCCCGATGTTTCTTGGATAGAACAGTCCCGTTGGGATACTCTTACTACCGAACAGCAGCGAAAATTTCCGCCAATCTGCCCCGACTTTGTCTTGGAACTCCTCTCACCCAGCGATAATCTCCACATCACCCAGCAGAAAATGCAGGAGTATCTCACCAGCGGTATTCAACTCGGATGGCTAATCAATCCACCCGATCAGCAGGTAGAAATTTATCGTCCCCATCAAGACGTAGAAATACTCAACGCTCCGCCAACCCTGACTGGTGAGCCCCTCTTACCAGGGTTTACCCTCAATCTGGCATGGCTTTGGCGGTAAAGCTGAAAGCATCAAAACCCGTTAAAGATAATGCATTATTTTTCGCCTTCCCTTTCAGGCGCTTAACGGATCAGTAAGATAGATAGGGATCTGAGTTGGCCGTTCCAGTATGTTGCTGTCCCTCCGCATCGAAAACTTTGCCCTGATCGACACCTTAGATCTAACCTTTATGGATGGATTAAACGTGCTGACGGGAGAAACCGGGGCCGGAAAGTCCATCTTGCTGGATGCCATTGATGTGATCCTTGGGGGCAAAGCCCTCAGTTCCATGCTCCGCACGGGTGAATCCCGCACCTTACTGGAAGCCAGCTTTAGCCTCACCCCCCCACTCAATACCTGGCTAGCAGACACCGACATCGATCCGTTAGAGGATGATGTGTTAGTGTGCAGTCGCGAAATTTCTGCCCAAAGCACCTTGCGCAGCCGTTTTCGAGTCAATGGTGTCGTCGTTAACAAACAGCAGATTGGTCAATTGCGAGAGCAACTGATCGAAGTAACGGCCCAAGGCCAAGCGGTTCAACTGGGTCGGGCCGATCGCCAACGGCAGTGCTTAGATGGATTTGGCGGAGAGCCGCTACTCAAACAGCGACAGCAGGTAGCGACTGCCTTTGCCCGCTGGCAAAAAACCACCACAGAACTCAATGCTTTTCGTCAAAACGAGCAGCAGCGGCTCCAGAATATCGATCTGCTTCGCTATCAGCTACAAGAACTGGACGCAGCCAATCTCTCTGACCCCAATGAGCAAATTGAATTAGAACAAGAACTACAGCGGCTCAGCCATAGCGTCGAACTCCAACAGCAAAGCTATCAGGTCTATCAGCTCCTCTACGAGCAGGACCAAGGGGAAGCCTGTGGCGATCTGCTGGGCCAAGCGGAATCGATTTTAACGGACATGAGCCAGTACGATTCGCAATTGGAGCCCATTCTGGAACTGGTACAGCAAGCCCTCACTCAAGTTCAAGAAGCTGGATCATTAATCAATGCCTACGGCAATACCGTAGAAACGGATCCCGAACAACTGCAAACGGTAGAAACGCGACTGATGGAGCTGAAGCAGATTTGTCGCAAGTATGGACCGAGTTTGGCAGATGCGATCGCACATCACCAAACCATCCAAACTCAATATGCCGACCTCACAGGTGAAGGCCAATCTTTAGATGAGCTAGAGCAGGCCGCAGCTGAATGTGAAACTAACCTTCAGCAAGCCTGTGCCAAACTGACAACCCTGCGCCAGAAAGCCGCCCAACAGTTAGAAGCCCGCCTCTTACAAGAACTTAAACCCCTGGCCTTAGATAAGGTGCAATTTCAGGTGGGATTACAGCCCATCTCTCCTACCCAGAATGGCGCTGACCACATTCAGTTTCTATTTAGTGCTAACCCTGGTGAAGCCTTGCAACCTTTATCTGAATCCGCCTCCGGTGGGGAAATGAGTCGGTTCTTGCTAGCCCTAAAAGCCTGTTTTTCCCGAGGGGAAGGGGTGGGTACGCTAATTTTTGATGAGATAGATGCCGGAGTATCGGGTCATATAGCCCAAGCGATTGCCACTAAGCTCTATCACCTCAGTCGTCACCATCAGGTTTTGTGCGTGACCCACCAGCCGATGATTGCCGCAATGGCGGATGCCCATTTTCAGGTGCAAAAACAGGTTGTCACACAGGGCGCAAAATCAAAATCCACCCATAGCAAAAAGGCAGCCGAGCGGACGGTTGTGAATGTCACATCTTTGGATGACCAACAGCGGCGGCAGGAATTGGCAGAAATTGCTGGAGGACAAACGACTCAGCAGGCCCTCACGTTTGTGGATTCGCTGCTGCACCAGGCGGGACAAGTGCGTCAAAGCTATGCCCACACTAACGGAAACGGCACTACGAAGCCTAAAAAAGCTAAGAAAAGGGCTTTAAACTCTGCTTGATTCTCAGCCAGCATTCTACCGAGAAGATGGCAATGAGAGATCTCGATATGCAACAGCTATGCGCGCTTATGAATGCATGCAGGGCACTTTAAGGATACGGTTTAACCCCAAATTTTAGGTGTAACTTTCTTCAACAACAGCCAAGAGGGAAGACGCTTTTGGGTTTAAGCAAGAGTGTTGACCGCTGTTGCCGCTATCCTCTGTCGCTGAATATTCATGGTCTCTGAACAATTGTCGCCAGCCTTACAGGCTTTAGAGCATCATCCTCAACAGCTTCGCATCAAGAAGTTAATTTATTTTGTCAGTCATCGGCAGTGGCCGAGCGATCGCATCCCCCAAGACCTGATGCAGCTCAATCATTTAGTCCCTATTTTGCTCGATCAGGTAACGACAGCCCAGGATTTAGCCCATCTATTATCGAGGAGAGCGGCCAAACTCAACAAATCTAGAGTCTATCTCCCCATTGCAGACACGATTAGTCAAATTTTGGCTCCCCTCTGTCAGTCTATTCCCGAGATGCAAGGCTACGCCTCGGCAGAGGAGCTTGGCTCATCTCCCATCAAAACAGGAACAATCTACAGTCTCTTTGATCTGAAAGCAGCATTGATGCAGTCAACTAACCCGCTGAAGGCCAAAATTCTGATCTTTTCGGCGCTCTACCATCCCTTTAGCTTCAAGCGCCAAGACTGGTTGAATTTAAAGCAACGACCATTAGACAAGTTATTGCAAACCCTGTTCACCACCTATCCCAGCTTCGCTGCTTTAGAACAGAAATTGATGCAAACCGCCGATCAACTAGAGGCGCTTGATCAGGGTCAACAAGTCGTCCATGCCCTTTTACGGGCAGTTCTCCCCCAATATCGCGGTCAATCCCTAACCCCAATAGAGCAACCTAAGCCATTACCCGAAATCGTAATTGATGACTTAGATTTCGAGGATGATATGCTCACTTGCCAACTATTTACAAAGGCATTCTGAGCAATATGAAAGCTCAAGCACTCCTACAACAATATGCCGAGAATATCTTTGACTTTAGTGGTCAAACCCTAGTGGGTTTAGATCTGACAGGGGCCGATTTAATTGGCATCAATCTATCAGCGACTGACCTACGGAATACGAATTTGAGCTTGGCATACTTGAATCGGGTTGATCTACAAACTAGCAACCTAACTCAGAGTAATTTAAGTGGAGCCATCCTAGCCCAGGCAAATTTAAGCCGAGCAAATCTCACAGATGCATCTCTACATGGTGCTAATCTACAGCGGGCTATTCTGTTCAAGGCGGATCTGACCTTAGCAGATCTAACGGATGCCAATCTCATAGAAGCCGATCTGCGCGAAGTAACACTTCGGAGTACCAACCTGACGGGAGCTTGTCTGCGCAGCGCCAACCTGCGAGAGGAAAATCGCAACTGTGCAGATCTCAAAGGGGCAATCCTAGATGGGGTAGACCTACAAGGCGCAAATTTACGAAGGGCCGATCTAAGCAAAGTTAGCCTGCAGGGGGCTAACCTCAGAAATGCGAATTTACGGGGAGCCAATTTAGCAGAGGCAGACTTACAAGGGGCTAATCTAGAGAATGCCTTGCTGATTGAGGCTAATTTGCAACAAGCGAACCTGAGTCAGGCTACCTTAGCAGGTGCAAAGTTAGAACGCGCAAACCTCCAATTTGCCCAACTGGTTAATAGTGATTTGAGCGATTGCACATTAGTGGAGAGTGAACTGAGTCAAGCCAATTTGCAAGGAGCAACGTTGTATCGCAGTCGGCTGAATCGAGCCAATCTCAGCCGTGTAAACCTCACAGCAGCAAACCTGCAAGAAGCATTTCTAATTCAAGCATTTCTCGCCAGAACGGATCTGACAGATGCCAACCTCCAAGGTGCAAATTTAACCCGTTCGGATTGGAGTAGTGCAATTCTGACAAGAACGGTCTTAACAGGAGCCACACTACCCGACGGGTCAGAATATCTGAGTGAGAATTAACACTGATTTTATTTATTCACAATCTCAACCATTAGCACAAGCAATCTCTGGCTCTCGGAACCTTAAATTCAGCAGCGGCTTACGAGAGTTGAGTACTTATTATGCCAATCGCATGAGCTATGAAAAAGTTGAAAAACTGGTGGAGAGAATGACAGGGAGACGGTCACTCAGTGATCAATGAATCTGGCAGGGGGTGATCGCGAAATCCGCCGAAGTCAGTCAACAAATTGCTGATGAAACGTTAGAGATTCTGGAAGCCAGTGGTGATCCGCCTCTGCTCATCAACTCCCAGCTTGATCTTTACGATAGCGAGACCTCTGAAATTCTCCTGTTCGAGGATGGCATTCAGGCCAAGCGACAGAAAGAGCATCGCACCTCAAGGTCTCAAGCCACTCTGTCTGAGAATAAAGATATTGAGCGTCAGCGCGTCAAAACGGATGTGATCCTGTTGCAACGACCCCAGGGCGACTTTGAGTACTTGACCACTCCCATCCAAAAAGACGAAACTCCCTCGCTAACACTGGAGTTGGTGGTCAAAGCGAAGCTAATTGACACCTGTCGATCAATACCTTCGCCAGCCAAGGATATGAGCAATAGGTATGAGTCAAGAGGGCTTTAGTAGGACACTTGGAATTACTCCTAATCCAGTATCGCTAAAGC
>JANQPU010000333.1 GCA_028285315.1 Acaryochloris sp. IP29b_bin.176 | reverse complement strand
CGATTCAAGAACACGGCTGCCCAACGAGCTGGATTGACGGAGCATCCTTGGAGATGGCAAGACTTAGCCTCCTATCCCACACTTTGTTGACGCACAATCCATGAAAGCCTTGAAATCAAGACTCTGATATTTTCGATTTAAGTTCAGACTATACTGACCCAAGCGGTTGACATGGCGCGTTAGAAAAGGTCTCAAGGATGCAACCGCTTCAGCAGCAATGGTATGGCCTTCGTGAATTAACTCTCTGATGATGCGACTCATTTCAACAATGTTATAGAAGATCAGACAGTTGGTCACCAAATGGTTATACTTGATGCGCTTGGGATATCGGCGCACCGCAACCCGGCTCATCTGCGGCCCGAGTTTAGTGAGCAAAGATTTTTCTGCGATCACCGAGCAATCTCGGTTCAAACGGGCTCTGACCAACATCTGAGATGGTGCACCGAGCTATTTCCACCCTTCATGAAGCCGGTAAGCTGCTCGAGCTACTCCCCCCTCAATGTCGGATGTACTCAGAATAAGTGGTTTCGTAGAAATCTATTGACTCGAGTTTGATCCCAGCGCGACTTTGGCACCACTATCATTGCAATAGTTCCCCAAACTTCTGTCCAGAGACTCAAGCTAAATTGAGGCTAGTCTAGACTGCTCGGCGTCTACTATTTCCTGAAAAATGTTGTCCAGACTACGGGTAATTCCCCAATCAGGGAAATGAGACTTTAGCTTGCTCAAGTCCGAAATGTAGCAAAGGTGATCACCAATCCGATTGGTCTCAACATATTCCCACTGAACTTTTTGGCCAGTGATAGCTTCAACCCGGTCAAATGCTTCCAGGACAGAAACACTATTTTCACGCCCGCCTCCCAAGTTATAGACTTCACCAGGCCTAGGATTTTTGCGAAATGCCTCGAAGGCTTGAATTACATCGTAGCTGTGAATATTATCTCGAACCTGCTTACCCTGATAACCAAAGACCTTATAGGTTCGTCCGCTGACAGCAACCTTCACCAGATAGGATAAAAAACCATGCAACTCTACCCCTGAGTGAGACGGGCCAGTAAGGCAGCCGCCCCTGAAAATTCCTACTTTCATGCCGAAGTAGCGACCATATTCCTGGGCAACAATATCCGCCGCAGCTTTAGATGCGCCAAACAGAGAATGTAAACAGCGATCGACCCGGCAAGTTTCAGGAATACCATTGTAATCTTCTGGATTTGCATAGTCATACCGCTTCTCCAGCTCAATGCGTGGCACCTCATTGGGGGCATCCCCATAAACTTTATTTGTACTCATATGAATGAACACAGCCTCTGGGCAGAATTGACGAGCAGCCTCTAAAAGGTTAACAGTCCCTAATGCATTCACCTCAAAGTCAAGCAAAGGAATTTGACAGGCTTTATCATGGGATGGCTGAGCTGCACAGTGAATAATTAAATCGAATTTTTCTGCTTCAAATAATTCAAAAATACTTTGGCGATCACGAATATCGATACTGTGATGAGAAAAGCTCTGTGTCCCCTCTTTAAGACGACTTAGATTCCAAAGCGTATCGCCTTGCTCACCGAAAAATTCGGCGCGCATATTGTTGTCAACCCCAAACACTTGATGGCCTTCGTGGTCATAATACTCAACTGCCTCTGAACCAATAAGACCACTAGAACCCGTCACTAATACCTTCACACAAACCTCCTAATACTTATCATGAAAATTATTCAGGCCACTCTCTAAACAGAAGCTGGCAATACATTTGCTTGATTGAAAAGTCCTGAAAAAACCGTGCGAATTTGCTCAATTGAATGCAGTCGATAATAGCCTTCAAAGTCAGGATTTAGCTCACTTAAAGCCTGATCAGAGCAATCGCAAAGATAGCGTAGTCCGTCAATACACCGTGCCACATCTCCTTCGGGAATGGTGACGCCTAGCCTAAATTTTTCAATCCGAGCTGCCATACAATAACCTTCACTGACAATAATTGGCTTTTTGAAGAGGGCTGCTTTGGTTAATAAGTTACTGCTGTAGGGGAAATTTTCATAGGCTGCGAATAAAACATCGCAGGCATCAATCATGCTGTTAAAAGCATCACCATCTGGAATAAATTCAAAATGAAAATAGCAGTTAGAGGGCGGTTCGTCTCGCATGTTTTTGATCTGCTGAAATTCATCTCCAAACCGCTGATCAAAGTCTTGGTGAAACATCGATTCATCCAGTGTGCCCGCAAACACAAAAAACCAGTTTTCCTGAACCGACTGTCGCGCTACTTCCAGCAGTGTTAGGATCCCCTTGCGCTTGCTTAGCGCACCAATGAGTCCGACAATCTTACGATCTCCTGCCTTCCGGCGAATTTCCTTGATCAGCTCATTGTCAGCCTGAGGCATTGTTTCGTCTGTAATGTCGGGGAAAGCAACCACAGGCTTCCCTAAATCCTCTTGTAAATCATCTACAAGCTCCTCATTGAGCATTGCCAGGGCGTGACACCGGGGAGAACGGGCGATCGCGTAGTGGGTTAAGGGTTCGCTAAATCCCTTGAGGGACCGCTGTCCAAATCTCAGAATGCCTGGACGAAAATAAAGTCCAGCCCATTTGTATGGAAATATCGCATCAATAATGTGGTGTGTTAGATAGTGGCTGAGATAGTTGTCAAGCCAGTTTAAAAAAACGTGGTCAGGAGAGTAACCGATCTCTTCAGTAGCATTACGGACAGTCCTTGCTAAGTGCTGCCACCTTTCAATCACCGCAATCGGTTCGGGAACAACGCCCAATACTGGAACTCGTCGCCGTTTATGCTTATGCATCTCGAATGCCCACAGGCGATCACGATAGTCTGGGCAGTGCTCTTCAATCCAATCGGTAAGATCTACAGGTCTAGGATAAAAAGCCATTACCTGATACTGCTGCTCCAGTAGGGTTTTACTGAATAGCCTCAAATAAGTAAGGTGATGACCGTTTCCAGAATTAGTCTCAATTAGTGCAATTGTTTTCATAATCAATAACTAGGCTCGACGAGGGTGCACCTCAAAAAGGCGGAGCGGTTGAATATTTCAGGATAATTTATCGTCGTTGTTCATCCTTACAATTAATACAGATGCAGGAGGACGGGAAAAGCTGACAACCCAACCCCGGCGGTTTGTTCAGCGTTCTACCAAATAGACACTGATTGATTAGGCGATATTGGCTTTGATAGGAGTCAATGAATACAGTTATGCTTTTGTCTTTCATTTAGAAGATAGAAACAACGAGTGAAGAGAGGATCCGAGTCAAGCAAAATAATCTGATATCCAAGCTCAGAGAACGCAACTCGCCTACTCCTCCCTATATTAGTCTCAATATTAGGTGGCAAATAAAGAGTAATCTTAATACTCCACAGTTATAACCTACATTTAGGCAATGTGCGATTTTCCTGAAAGTACTAATATTGTGTTGTTCCTGATCATAGTATTCTGCTAGGAGAAACGAGTAATCAGCGGTTCCAGGGATTTAGTTGCACATCGCCTAAAATAAGTTTATTATATCGGGTTGAATCAGAACATTTACTAGCGGCAACCGTTGTACTTATGTATTAAGAGTCTAAGAAACTGATAGGCAATGAACGATTTCATTTACAGCTCGCTGTGTAGAATTGCCATCTAAGACATAGGTAAATTCTGCTGCAAGATCGATCGATGTACTGTGATCTGAATTCCCATCAGATAGCATATGCTCAACTTGAGTCTTTAAAGCCGTTTTAGGTTCTCCATATACAGTCTGATAGACACCATATTCTTCTAGATGTTTGTATCCTTGCGATGGCCCATCTTGAAATAAATCAAAGGCCACTACCTTCTTACCCATCATCAAAGCTTCCTCGGCTACCGTGGAACTGCGCGTTAGCAGTAAATCAGCAATTGCCAGCAGGGTATAAACATTTAACTCGGTGACTTCTGGTTCGATCACGATCACCGAGTCTAGATCCGCAAATTGTTGTGCTGCCTGCCGATATAGATTTGGATTTCTTTGATCGTTGGGATGCATTTTAATTAGCAACAATACGCTTGAGAAATCAAGGCTTTCATAAATATGTTGAATATACTGCCGATAAAGCTGGGGTTCGTCCCCATAGCCCTGGTATTCCGTATGAAGGCAGGCTGCCAAAACCACAATTTTTTTATTCTGAAGCTGAGGCTGCACTTGGGGATAGCACTCTTGCAAAGTGACCAATGCAGCCTCAGGATCTAGTGTTGTTAGGACATCATGTAACGGATTGCCCACCACCCGAATCCGTTGTGGATCGACCCCATAGTCCTGCACCAATTCCCGCTCAACCCGTTTGCCCCAAACCATAATCAGGTCTGAGACTGTAGATGCCAGACCTTTGACAGAATCTTTGCGAGTTCCGCCATGTTGGATGGAAATGGTGTTGACACCAAACTGACACAACTGATCCGCTGTATCAACCCCACACTGATGAAAATCATAAAGTTCTCGATGATCTAAGCAAAAGACTACTACTTTGTTTGGGGGCGATAAACAGGCTCGAATCAGGCTCAAATAATTGGCCTGGGGTGTGATGCCCAAAGATCTCAATTGTTCTAGGGTTTGGGGCACTAGCTGTAGTTGATGAATCCCCGGCAGCACAATCAGATTCAGCTTGATGCCATTTTCCTCCAGAATGCCACTTTCAGCTAAGTGTAATAGAAGTGGGATTAATAAGCGCTCACAAGCCTTGGAGTAGAGAAAGAAGCTGATTTCCGGTTGGGTAAACGGACGAGAGAGCCGAAGTAGCACGGATTGGAACAGCAGCGCTAGCTTCTCATCAAAGCCCAAATAGTCTTGCAGTGAAAAATAATATTGCCCCAGAATCGCTTTCTCAAGGGGAACAATATCCTGACGAGACCTGATTTTTAGCTTTTGTAGCATCTTGTCGGATCCTTGTCAGGGATTAAGATGAGAGACTGGCCTGACTTTGAATCAGTAAATCACAAAGTTCTCGCACCGCGCCACATCCTCCATCTTTTTGAGTGATATAAATGGCTTCTGCACGGTTGGCAGGCATGGCATCATTCACGGTGAAGGGACATCCGATGTTTTGCAATATCGGCAAATCATTGACATCATCTCCCGCATAGGCCACTTGAGTCAGATCAAAATTGAGGGTCTGGCATAGGGATTTGAGCACCGAGAGCTTATCTTCAACCCCTAGGAAAACATGTTGAATCCCTAGTTTCTTGGCCCGATGTCGCGTCACAGGGGAATCACTAGCCGTAATGATGGCAACTTCAACTCCCGACTGCATAAGGAGTTTCAGCCCTTGTCCGTCTTTGACATTAAACTTTTTCAGTTCTGTTCCAGTTTCGGTGTAATACAGACCACCATCCGTCAAGACACCATCAACATCCAATGCCAGGAGCTTAACGTTTGCGAGTCGGGGATGTAAGTCGGCAGTTGACAGAATACTCATCAAGCTAATACAGGTTGAGTCGTTTTTAAGACTTGATGTACCTCTAGGATTGGCCGCAAAACCTCTTCTAATTGATGGAGTGGGATCATATTCGGGCCATCACTGGGGGCCTGATCTGGATTCTCATGCACTTCCATAAACAAGGCATCAATGCCAATTGCGGCTGCCGCCCGAGCCAGATAGGGGGCATATTCCCGCTGACCACCGGAACTGCTTCCTTGCCCACCAGGCATTTGGACGCTATGGGTGGCATCAAACACAACGGGATACCCAAAGCTGCGCATTTGAGGTAAAGATCGGAAATCAACGACGAGGGCGTTATAGCCAAAACTGGTGCCGCGCTCCGTTAATAGAATTTTTTTAGCACCGCCTGATTCGAGTTTGCTCACCACATTTTTCATATCCCAAGGGGCCAGAAATTGCCCTTTTTTGACATTGATCGTGCGACCGGTGGCAGCTGCTGCCATTAACAGATCCGTTTGACGACATAAGAAAGCGGGAATTTGTAAGATATCGGCGACTTCCGCTACGGGCACTGCCTGATGACTTTCATGAATATCCGTGACGACGGGCACGCCCACTTCATCTTTGACTCGCTGTAAGATCCTTAGACCTTCTTCCAAAGGTTGGCCTCGAAATGAGCTAATCGAGGTGCGGTTGGCTTTATCAAAGGAGGATTTGAATACATAGGAAATGCCCAGTCGCTCACAAATACGAGCGATTTCCGTAGCCATTTTCAAGGTAAAGTCTTCAGATTCAATCACGCATGGACCACCCAGCAATGTCAGCGGACATCCTTCGCCGATGGCTAATGTATCAGTCACTTGAGTACGGATCATGAGGTCATTCCTTGTTGGATGAATAACTGAGCTTTTACTAAATCCTCGGGGGTATTGATTTCAATCGCCGCTTTTTGAGTTTGACAAACCTTAATGGCATAGCCGTACTCCAAGACTCGCAATTGCTCTAAACCCTCACAGGTTTCAAAGGGTGTGGGCTCGAGTTGAGAATATTGCATCAGGAAGTCATGCCGAAAGGCATAAAGTCCTAAGTGGTGGTAGACCGGGACCGTGCCCTGATTTCGAAAGTAGGGGATGGGAGAGCGGGAAAAATATAGAGCATGGCCGTTGCGATCGCACAACACTTTCACCGCATTCGGGCTTGCATAATCCACTTCCATGTCCAACGGGCAGCCCAAAGTCGTCATTTCCGGTCGCTCACCCTCTCGATAGGGACGAACCAGCTGTTCGAGGGCCTCAGGAGTCACAAACGGCTGATCGCCTTGAACATTGACCACAACATCAACATCATCATAAAACCCAGCCACTTCAGCGACACGGTCGGTCCCCGTCAAGTGATCATCACGGGTCATCACTACTTTGCCACCAAACCCCTGGACACAATTCGCAATTTTTTCGCTGTCTGTTGCCACAACGGTATCTTGGAAGAACTCGCAGCGTTTAGCCACTTCATAAACCCACTGGACCATAGGTCGCTCACCCAACATCACCAAGGGCTTGCCAGGGAAACGCTGAGATGGATAGCGGGCAGGAATCACCGCAAGAATATTCATATGAGACCCGCTTGAGCAATATCGTGAAGTCTCAATAGCCCGACGCAGCGCTCCTCCCGATCGACAACGGGTAACACAGAAATTTGAGACGGACGATTTTCCATAACCTGTAAGGCATCGTAGGCCAATTGGTCTGGAGCCGTAGTTGTTGGGTTAGCAGTCATTATTTTCTCTGCATTCATCTGTTCCAAGTCTACGGGGCGAATCTTCTCCATGGCCCGACGCAGATCACCATCGGTGACAATTCCCAGGAGTTGATGGTGAGTATCCACAACATTCACGGCTCCCAACCCACCTTGGCTGATACTCGTCACGATTTGGAGCCAGCTAGCATCCGCAGAAATACAAGGATGTTCTGAGCCTTGGTGCATGAGATCAGAGACCTTAATGGTCAAGCGTTTCCCCAGTCGACCCGCAGGATGATTAACTGCAAACGCTTCAGGAGTCACTCCTTTAGCTTGGGTAACGGTCATTGCCAAGGCATCACCAATGGCGATCGCAACTGTCGTACTCGCCGTTGGCGCTAAATTCATGGGACAAGCTTCTTGGTCAACCGTCGCCGCCAAGACTACATCCGCTTCATCCGCTAACGTCGATTGCACATTACCAACCAGGGCAATGAGCGGAACTTGTCGCTGTTTCAAACAAGGCAACATGGCAATCAGTTCATCCGTTTCACCACTGTTGCTTAAAACCACAACCACATCATTCAGGGCAACAATGCCTAAATCACCATGCAGCGCCTCGACCGGGTGTAGGAATACAGCCATTACTCCCACACTGGTTAGGGTAGCGGCGATTTTGCGCGCAACAATTCCTGATTTGCCCACCCCCGACAAAACCACTTTCCCAGAGCAATTAATCATCAGCTCGACTGCCCGATCAACCTGATCGGGTTGTAAGCGCTCAGCTGCTTTAGCAATAGCTTCAGCTTCTAATAGCAGCAACTTATCCACTTGAGAGGCAAAAGTAGGTTGGGCAGATGTAATCAGAGATTGCATAGAAATCAATATCTCATTAGTAGTTCTAGCGTATCTTATTGAGCTGTTTGTTGTTGGTACAAAACAACTGTTTTCCTAAGGGATTGGTAACATTAAGTACTTGCATCCTAAAAGTACCCATTAGGCACAAACTTGGATACAGAGTTTCCACTTGAGCCATCACCTTATTTTCTCAGATCCAGAAACCCTTTAGTCTAGTTTTATTCTTTCGCTACTGGATGGCTTCATCCCCGTTTTAACACCATCCTTCTAGTAACTGCAAAATCTCAGGAATATCAACCTCAAAATTCTCACGGTTATTGGCTTTATTCGAAAACCAAAATCGATAATCATGTCCCAAAGCTTTTGCCAAGTAATAGTAATAGGTCTGTGTTTTGGCCATTACTTGCAATTCCAAAATTTTGACATGGTCTGAAAAGAGCACATGGGTGAGTCCCCCTCCATAGGCACCCACAACAATTTCGGCATCATAAAATAGACTGATTTTTTCTTCCAGGGAGTAATCTTCTAGCTCATAAGTGCCGAACCCCAACGGCTTGAGAGCCGCAATCAACTCTGCTTCATTGACAATATGTCTTTTTTTCAGCCCAGAGGCTGACTGTGCTCGGGAAATATAAATCCGCTTATCTTTCGTCGGGGGACGCTGAGGCAAAACGGCTTCCCTGAGTCGCTGGATATAAGCTTGTGGTAGATAGCCAGAACCAAATTGCGTCAGGAAGGTGGGTAAAATTAATTTCTCAATTCGGTAGAGTCTACCTGGTTGTACCTTCGTTAAGGTTACATTTTTAGGCACCAGCTTCGGTACCAAAAAAGATTCTGTTTCTGACACTGGATCGGCATAGAGAAGCTGAATGTTATCAATTTCCGCATATTCTGGTTGGCAAAGTAATGCACAACGCGGCACCAAATCAATAAATTTGTGATAGTACCCATTGGGTAAGCCTTGATAGAGGCTGGCATATCCAGAAATGTCTTGAACGGGTTGCTCAAACATCCTGCGTTTGAGAAAGCTTTTGTTGAGTAAGGCCCCATAAATGGTGATGTCGTCCATATGAGGATATAAAGACTCGGCAATTACCTTGCGGGATGACGTTAACACCACCCCATTGCCGGGTTCTACTAATACTCCCTCTACCACCGTTGAGAAAATATCGTGAGTCGTATAAGTCTCGCCCTCAAGATACTGAAAGGGCCCATCAAAGGGCGGCATATGCTTAATTTCAGGTGTCGGAAAGGTCTCAGGTGGGAAAGGACGATGCTTAGGATGGTCCCTACCAAACGCTTGGACAACGGTTTGGCGAGGAAGTAGAAATGCGATCGCAGGCTTGAGCACAGCCCAACTAAATAGAGGGCGGATGATTGGTTTTAAAGCATTGACGATCGCTTCAGGCATATTTCCAGAGAGTGTTCCCAAAACTATAGCAGTCTTCCTTCAACTCGTGGGTTGCTCGCTACCCTAACCTATCCATGCCCAGCCAACGGTGCCGATCATCATACTGCGAAGTCTGCAGATTTGAGCAAACGCTGGCACAATTGCAGCACGAAATTCTCTAGGGTCAGTTGAGGGTGATAAACCGTCGCTAAGCGCTGGCTTGAATAGGTAAACGTATCTTCTATAGGTTCACCATCTGGCATCACGACATCAATCGTAATGTCAAACTGCTGCCACATCACCCGCTGTACTAGCTGAGCAAGCTCCCGAATACTCAGGGTCTCCGGCCCCGGCAAATGGAGTAAGTCTAGTGTGTCCATCTTATGGAACGCCGATGCGATCGTGGCACAAATATCCTGGACCGCAATAAAATTCCTTCTCTGATACCCCGGCGTCCTCAGCACAATTTGTTTCTTCTCAACCGCTGATCGGCAAAATCCTAAGGGTGTTAATGTCCAACGTTTACAACTCGCCACATCAACAGGCACACCAAAGAAGTTACTCGGTCTCAACACTAAGGTCTGCAAAGATTGCTCTCGGCGGTAAAGTCGCAAGTAATCCTCAGATTGTAAATGACTTAAACCATAGTCATTGGCTGGCAAAGGCTGAGTCAATTCATCAATCTGTCCCGTTGGATGACCAAATACATGAAAAGTTGACAAATAGACAACCCGAGAAATTTGATTGGCAATGCAAAAGTCCAACGCAGCTTTCGTACCGGCAAAATTCTGAAAAATACTCTGATAAGGCTGCTCACGACAGGTCACTTCATGGGCAGCTGCCGCGTGAATAAATAAATCCACGGGTTGATTGATCACTTGTTTGGCAAAGTGTTCCGGTTGATTCAGATCAAAATATAAATCAGCCTCCTGGTGGCGGGTTGCAGTCAAGACAGTCCAAGACTGATCACGAAAATACTGGCAGGCAATCCCCCCAAAATAGCCACTCGCACCCGAAATGATGACCGTGGGGCGTGATCTTGAATCAGTCATGAGACAGAAGACTCATAGATAAACGGGGTCTCAAATTCGGCAAGGGCAGTCCATTCTTGATCTTTTTCAGAAATAATAGGATTAGAACTCGGCCAAGGAATCCCTGCAGAATTCCACAACAATCCTCTGTCATGTTCAGGGGCATAAACCGTTGACACCTGATACATCAATAAGGCAACTTCACTGGCGGTGTAGAAACCGTGCGCTAGTCCTGGCGGGATATAGATTAAATTCCCCTTCTCTGCACTCAGCTCAAACACTTCAAATTGCCCATACGTGGGCGAACCAATCCTTAGATCGACGACTGCATCAATGACCTCCCCCTGAGCACAGTGAACCATCTTTGTATGATCCTTAGGCGGAATTTGGAAATGGAGTCCCCTCAAAACATTCTGGATAGAGTAAGAATAATATGCTTCTGCGAAATGAGTTTCTAAATGATGACTTTCGAAAATATCTCGATGAAATATTTTAACAAAGCGACCACGCTGATCCTGAAAAACATTCAGTTCTAATTCAAAACAGCCTGGAATCTTTGTGGAATGAAGTTGCATGCCCTTCCTATACAATTGCTAAGCTGGAGCTGACTCAAGAAATGTCTTATACCATTGAATGGTTTCTAATAATGCATCATTCAGATCATATTGAGATCTCCAATTCAATAGTTTTCTTGCCTTCTCTGCAGAAAGATATTGATGTTTAATTTCATTCTGGGCTTGATTCAGAATAGTCGGTTCTAGATGAGGTTTGTTCATTAACTTCAGAATTTTGTGCACTAACTCTAGTACTGATATTTGCAGCTCATTACTAAAGTTAAATGCCTCACCTAGTATTTCAGGTCGATCCATTTGTTCAGCCAGATGGAGATAAGCTAGCACACCATCTTTAACGTAAAAATAGTCCCGAACATACGTCCCATCACTCCGAATAACAATTGACTTATCGCGCAATGTGGATCGAATCGTATCAGGCACAATACGATTAAAATTCAGATCTCCACCGCCATAAAAATTACCACAGCGTGTGATACAGACCGGTAACTGGTAGGTCACGTAATAAGTCCGGCATAGCAAATCAGCACAACTTTTAGACACATCATAGGGATGCTCACCCTGGAGTGGGGTTTGCTCATCATAGGGTAAGATCTCTTGATCGCCATAGGCCTTATCGCTAGAAGCCACAACAATACGACTAACTCCCCCTACGCGACGACAAGCTTCTAAAATATTCCAAGTTCCCTTAATATTGGCTTCAAAAGTCCCCAAGGGTTCACGATTAGCAACGCCAACAATGGTTTGCGCTGCCAAATGGAAGACTGTATCGACCTCATATTCATTGATAGCTCGTTCTAAAGTGCCTAAATCTTCAATGCTCCCATAAACAGTTGTAATTTGATTGGATAGCCCCTCGGTAAATAACCGAGACTGAGGTATCCAGTCTCGTACCAAGCCAACGACACGAGCGCCACGAGCGATCAGTTCTTGAGTCATCCAACTGCCTAGCAGCCCAGTGCAACCAGTAATCAACACCGACCGATCTTGCCAAAATTTACTCATGACCAAACCCTCCAAAGTGCTTGATTGGAGGTGTACAGTTGATTGAGGAGTTCTAACTCTCTATAGGTATCCATACACTGCCAAAATCCATCATGCTTGTAGACTGCTAGCTCTCCCAAAGCAGCCAATGCCTTAAAAGGTTCAGCTTCTAGGACTGTACTATCCCCTTGAATTAAATCCAAAACCTTGCGATGAAAGACAAAGTACCCGCCATTGATCCAACCTTCACTGGTTTGCGGTTTTTCTTGAAAGTGGCTTACAAAATCGTTATCAATGGCTAACTCGCCAAAACGAGAGGGAGGGCGAACTGAGGTAATTGTAGCTAGTTTTCCATGACTACGATGAAATTCCAGTAATTGCTGAATGTTAACGTTACTAACACCATCCCCATAAGTGCCCATAAACAGGTCACTACCAATGTCTTTGAAATAAGGAGACAGACGCTTTAGTCGCCCCCCAGTCATTGTCTCAGGGCCAGTATCAATTAACCAAATTCTCCAGTTTTCTTCACCATGAGTACTATCTAATTTGGTGATTTTCTTAGCCCCCAATTCCAGCAAGACATTACTGTGGTTCCAATCATAGTTAAAGAAGTACTCACGAATCATATCGCCTTTATAGCCAAGGCAGAGGAGAAAGTCCGTGAAACCATAGTGAGCATAGATTTTCATGATGTGCCAAATCATCGGACGATCACCAACCATGACCATTGGCTTGGGACGGAACTCAGTTTCTTCTTTTAGTCTTGTGCCTTTGCCACCACATAAGATAGCCACCGGAATATTAGGAGTTTGCGAATCAGTCATGATGTCCACATGTTTTACGGGGCAGATTCAGCCAAAAATATTGGAACAATTAATTCCTATAATGGAAAGACTTGAAATTCATTAACGTGACACACGTCACACAAACAATAGCTCCTTATTTACATCTAAATACATAAGTATATGCTTTGACCTTAAAATCCTCGTCTTAAGTACACAGTCTACGCAAACATGAAATGGAAAGCTTGACTAATCAGATTAGTACAATATCGTCTTAAATATGCATACTCAAGCTTTATCTATAGCCCCTCAATATAATATCTTCAGTAAACAGCCAGAACTTGTTATTCAACAATGTACTAATAATCAACATAACTTTAGAAGACTTTGTCCTGATTAGTCTATAAAACTAGCTAGGAATATGATTGTCACTCTAAATTTAGATCCCTCAAAGCTCAAATACAGAGTGACTAGGGGAAACTCAAAAAAATAGATCCCGCTTATCAACTGATCACAAAAACTCTAGGACATCAAACACTTTCGAAGATTTTTGTGCCAACAAGTAGTCAACAAGCTTTGCTGAGATTTCAACTGTAGATAAAGCCCCTTCGCGTCCTAAAGGAGTATTGGTCTGATCAGTTAATAGTTTAGGAGGTCTCACTAGTAATGAATGGATGTCTTCATTTTCCATTGCTAATGCTTTCAGTAATCCTTCAATTGCAAATTTTGCACTAATGTAATGCGATAATTCTACAGGTGCTTCCTCAACCGTATAAATAGAAGAGATAGCAATATTCCACCCAGCAGACGCAACGATTATATTCAAAAACACAGACATTGGTATGCTCACAAGGGCAATACTTTTATGTATAAATGTATTGATCCTCTCAACTGTATCCGCTTCGAATCGCAGCGGTATAATGGGTGGACATGCATTACAAATCAAATAATCAAGGCGGCCATATTTCTCTTCAATCGACTTTCTAGCGGTCATACACCACTCGATATCACTCACATCTCCTTGCATTAAAGAAATTTTTTCTGGAAATTGAGCAGCAACCTTTTGGGCTTCATCGGTACTACGATGGTAGTTAATAAGTGTCGTACAACCTTGGGAAGCCAAGGTTTGAGCCAAAGTAGCTCCCAGACCTCTACTCGCTCCTGTAATTAAGGCAACTTTCCCTGCTAAACGGTCAGAGGCAGGTAAGTAGCTGCTGAGAAGACTCGGTGTTGGGGTAGGAAGGATGGGTCTTACAAAAGCTTGTAATTCGCCTGACGCCACGGAACCATAGCTTTCATTTTCGAAGCTTACTCCAAGCCTTAAAAGTTGAAATCGAGTATCAAACTCCAGGATTTCTAAACAGTAGTCTAATTTTTCTAACGAACGAGAGCCATTTTGAGAGTCAGGGTATCGAAGCTTAAGCTTAGAAAAAAGGGCCTGTTTGCCAGGTAGTCTCATACCTATCAAATAGGTAGAACATAGCAATGTAGTCAGATGCTCTAGACCAATCCCTTTACTCTTCAAATTGGGCAGACTGAAGGGCAAGCGGCCCACTTCTTCTAAATCAGGAGAATATTTCCCCTCTAATGTTCGACCGGATGTAAGCAAGCTAGGTTCATAGAACTCCGATTCTTGAGAAAAAGATAAATTAGAATTTGAAAGCTTGCCAATATCAGTTAATGCAACTTTTCCTGGAGAAAAAGCAAGAGCTGCTTTTAACAATAAGCGCGATCCATCATAGATCTTCAAGACTGCCTTTTCAGGTTTTTTATCATCAACGACTAGCTGATAGACAATATCTATAAAAAGAGGACCTAGAAAGTCAATAGAGATTTTTGACAATGAGTAATCTATACGATCTTTCAAGAGGTTTAAACACTTTAAAGCCCCTAAGACACCAAACACCACTTGCTCACCATATGGTGTTTTACGAGCATAATCAGCAGATAAGTGTAGCGGATTGCGATCGCGACTAATAGCGCTAAACTGATTGAGATCTTCCAAGCTAAAAACAATATTATTTTGATCAGTTGATAGAATCATTTTAGTGAGACATCATAATAACTAAAAGCAGAGAGAAATGTTACACAAACCGAGTAAAATCGGCATCTAGAAGCCATATAAAACTGTTCAACAACATTTTTATTTTTATGCAGCCTAAAACAACAAACAGCCTACTAGCTCTGTTTACTTAACCTTTGAAGCTGATATTTTAATATCATCAACCCATTTTACTATCTCAGGATTTTGTGTCTGCCAAGTCAAACAATCATCATAGGTTTTCTTTAAATGTTCTTCGATATTTTCGGATGTCACTAGAACACCAAAATCAGAAGGTATTGAGTCAGCGTTATAATTTAGCATCCGCCTTATTAACCAGTCACCAACTTTCATTGTGTAGTGGGGAGCATCGAAATAAGTATTAAGACCTGGCTTGATCGGTTGCGTCGTTATACTGTTACACCCTGAAAAATCCCAAGTTGGATTGACTGCGACCATACTACGCAACCAAGATTTATATTCACTCCACCTCTCAGACGTAACAAACCCATAAAAAAGTGTTGCATGGATGGGGGGAACAAAAGTCAACGTTTCTAGCTGATTTTCTTTTGCACTGGCAATGATTTTTTGATAATCCTCTACATATGATTGAGACAGTTTAAAATCTCCATATAAATCTTTTTCAGAGAAATCTTCAATTAATTCTGACTCAAAATTTTCTCTAATTTTATCAGGATCCGCCTTGCGATGATATGCTCCTTCATGTGTTAAATACGCTCCTCGTTTAGATGGATCAATCACCAAGTTTAATGCATCGAGGGAGAAATATAAACTAATATAGTCTTGGACATCGCCAAAATGGTTGCCTAGCCTCGACTCACTAAAACCAGGTGCAGTTTTTTGATGTTGACTGAAGGCATAGAAATCTAGACTTAAAATAACTGTATTCAAGCTATTTGTGCTTAAAGAATGTTCAAAATATCTTCTTATTTCATAGATATTAGAACCGAATAACCCTAAATTGTATACTGGCTGTTTGTTAGATAGAGCAACATGCTTAGGATCCAATCCAATTACAATAGAAGATGAACCAAGAAATATCGTCTTTGGTCGTATCCTGCTCACTTTAATTGCTTTAATTAATCTGTCATTATCGCGTCTACCACCATTTCTCCATAACCCATAAGGATCAACAGTAAGATTACATACAAATGTCAATATCAAGTAAAAAATAGAAAACCCTAGTAAGACCAGCAAAAATCTTCCATATGGTTTATTCTCGTGATTGCCCTGATGATCTGAGGAGCGCGAAGAAAAGCTCATATTATCTCATTTCACTTAATTCAGAATAAAAGGTTAGAGAGATTAAAATTGGAAATAGATAAATTCACTCACACCTGATAGCGCCAACAAACCCATGACCAAAATCCCTGAGGTTAAAGCGCCCCAAAAGATAGTAGGTTGCCAACGGAACTTCCTCCAGAAGTTAATTTTCCACTTGGGTTGCTTCTTGTAATAGCTCGAAACATCAAACCCTAATGCAGGGTCATAATCAGAAACCCATTCTTGCGTATTCGGACATAGAAACGTTATTGCTAACAGAATACCAACAAAGACAATTCCAAATTTAGGATCGCCAGCACCGACTTTAGGATTGCCAAAAACAAAGTTAATAAAATATTCACCTCCCATTAATCCTCTAACATTTGCCATAGAGGACAACATAAATATCCCTGCTTGTACATTTGGAGCCCGAAAAAATACCATTGCCACAACTACAGAAAGAAAAGTCAGTGCATGAGAAGCTCTCCGACCAATCCAACTATTTTTCTTGAGATCGTGACCCAAAATTTTTCTGATCATATGCCATCCGTGATTAATCGTGAGGTAGAACCCATGCAACAATCCAAAGACGATATATTGCCATCCTGCTCCATGCCAAAGACCGGCTAAAAACATAGTAGTTAAAGTTGGTAAAGCAACTAATTCAGCAAATGCACCAGGGCTTCCTAAGCCACGCTTAATTAAACTCTTTCCGCTATTTAATCGACGCCTAGACATTAGCAATGCTAGAGGATTGTATAAATATCGAGTTAAAAAACGAGTCAATGTCAGATGCCATCTACCCCAAAAGTCAATAATATTAATTGCCTGATAGGGAGAATTAAAATTTGTGGGCAATCTCAAGCCAAACATCCGACCGGCTCCAATCGCCATATCGGTATATCCTGAAAAGTCAAAGTAGATTTGTAGCGTATACGCTAAAGCACCACCCCAAGCCTCAAAGATTGTTAGATTTACTCCCTGGTTTGCCGCATCGAATACAGGAGAAGCATATATAGAGATTTGGTCAGCTAGTACTGTTTTCTTGAATAATCCGAATGCAAATATAGTTATGCCAATTGTTAAATTTTTCGTCAATTTTGAAATCCTAGAAAGATCGGCAAATTGAGGAATCATTTCCTTATGGGTAACAATTGGTCCAGCAATGAGTTGCGGAAAGAAGGAAACAAATAAGCAATAATCTCGAAAACTATCTTCTTTGGTTTCACCTTCATGGGAGTCAATAAGGTATGCAATTTGTTGAAAAGTATAAAATGATATCCCTAGAGGAAGAATTATTTGTGTGACAACACTTGAAGTACGGAACAAATGATCAACAGTGTCTAGGAAAAAATTAAAATATTTATAATAGCCAATAGTGAGCAAGTTTATAAAAATCCCAATCCAGAGAATAATAGTTCCTAAACGATTCTTGTTGGTTTGCTCATAATGGCATAGTGCTCTGCTGATGGAATAGTTAAAACCGATAGAAACTAATAACAGCACCAAATATGGAGGATTCCACCATGCGTAAAAGAAAAGCGATGCTAGGACTAACCATGTTACTGCTAGTTTTTCCCACTTCTGCTTCAGAAGTGAGTAGAAAACTACTACAGTAACTGGCAAAAAAAGGAAAATAAATTCAAAAGAATTAAATAGCATTCAAAAAATAGCCTGCCGCTATTTGAGAAAATCACACTACAAAAATCTTGCAGTTTTTTGATTAAGCACTAAGTCAACTATATTTATTCCTGAAAATAATTATCATATAAAACATTAACCCAGAAATCCAAATTACTGCTTTAAGTATTTGTCGTTGTCGTTTATTGAATGTTCAGCTTTCTAGCTATCAAATCTACGAATTCACCAACATTTGCTAAGGCAGCAATTTCAGCAGTCTTAAACTTCACACCGAATTCTTGTTCAGTTCCAAGAACAATATTTATATGATTAAATGAGTCCCAATCTTCTATATCCTTAGCAGAAGTTTCATTTTTTATTTCAAGATCATCATCATCAAAAACATCTTGAAAAACGGTCAATAACTGTTCAAATATTCCTTTGCGATCCATTAAAATACCTCAAACCCTTCTAATATCTATTACTTTAACCCAAAAGAAGAAACTGCGTTTTTTCAATAATCTATATAAAAAAGATTAGTGTTTATCAATGCAAAATAGATATACTCCACTTTAATTATTACTTCACATTAATAAAAGTAGGGGTTTTAACAAACTCAGCTAATGCAAGATACCACAAGCTGTGATCAGCATTACCACTATCTTCATGAATACGAGTAAAACCTAGCCTTTCATATAGATCCTTGACCATATCATTTTTAGCTGTTTTAATGTATTCCCCAACAAGAACATTAAAACCACATTTCTGAGCACGTTCGGCAATAGAATTTAAGACTTCGTGCTCAACTTGCCTCCCAAGTACTCTGCAGCTCATCAACCAAGTATCTAAATGCAAAGATTGCGGATCATCAGGGGACGGCTTCCCAATCACTACACTAATTAACCCATTATCCCCAAATTTATCCGATAAGCGAATTTGAAAGTCTAGGATAGTAGGATCACTGGCCATTTCCTCGACTTGAACCTGCGTATATCGTCGGGTAGTAAGATTAAATTGATTACTCTTATTAATAAGTTGAGTAATTCTCGGAATAGACAGCTTCTCAAAAGGAGAAACAATCATTTCCATTTTGAGCGTCTCTAGGAAGGAATCAATAGTGTGAGCCGTATCCTTGAGAGTTTGGCGTTGCCGATTGGCAATATATTGCTCCGTCCTAACTTGGTCATCTGCAGAGAAGGAAACAGCATCAAAATAGCCCGTACTTGCAAGACATCTCACATAGTTAGCAGGATCTTCAGGAACCTCCACAACTGCAATTTCAGGCACATATTGCCTGACAATACCGCGTTCTACAGGATTATCATCGAAAAATACAAGGGAATCAAGACCAATATTTAGTTGAGATGCGATTTGTCGAATATTTGTTGCTTTGTCATCCCAATTCGCAACAAAACAAGAAATATCATCCTGCTTTAGAACCATTTCGGGGTGCAGTTTGAAGGGCTCTAAAGCATTGTCTTCATTATTCTTTGAGCATACTGCTAGAATAATTCCTCGTTCCTTTAATGATTTGACATAATTCTGAAAAGCCAAAAACGCTTCCCCAGTAGCATTCCCCTGGCCTATTTCAATCCCCTCAAGCCCATCATCACCGATGACACCTCCCCACAAAGTATTGTCTAGATCTAAGACTAAGCATTTATAAGATAGACCCCGTAGAGCTGCAAGAAGGCCTGACACTGCATCTCCATATAATGGCGCAAAAGCAGGAGATATTTCTTGCTTTGCATGATGCCATAGTGAGGGGTCACACCAATTATTCTTACCAATAGTTGATGCTAAAGCATCAACATCCAATAACAGCACATTACGTTGACGAGCTTTTTTTCTTAGAACACTATTAGCTTCGGACAAGATATTATTCCGGCTAGCAGGAAGTAGTGCATCATACTGGCCAAAGAGAGTCTCTGGTGGAAGCACTAATAAATGTTGAATGATAGTAGCACTGCATTGTTCTGAAAGAACTATCCAAAGGTGTTCCCATTCCTCAACTTGCTGTTGCACTGAATCCTGTACAACGCTCATAGGACTATGGAGAGGTAGTTGTACTGATAGTGCATCAGCGCCAAGTGCCATGAGAACAACATCTGGGACAAACTGGTACAGATCAGAGCTAGGATTAAGAATTTCCTGGCGGTATAAGCCATAGGGGGCTATATAGACGTCCACCATCACTTTTCTTCGCAGTGCCGCAACCCGGATGGATGGGAGAAGATGCTCTACGGTGCTTGACCCTACAATGGCTAGGCGCAGATTGGCTTGTGATGTTGCTTCAGCAGCAACCTTTCCCATAAGGTTGTCAATGCGGTTAATTTGCCTGAAGTCTAAATTGTGATTTGCAAGGTTACGAATTTGCTGAAGCTGATGATCAGCAGAGCTGATGGACTGTTTGATCTTCGCTAATTCGCTCCTGAAATCTGGGTGTTCAGGTAGCCAGTGGAAAAGGTTACTCATAAATCACCTATGCTTGGTTATACAGAGTAACTGTTTTGATTTAGAGCAAGACACAAGGATTAAAGGTTTCTCTGACTATCAAGTTTAGCCTCTCAAACACGTTTTGTCCTGTAATCAAATCGGGTAGGTAGTGACCTGTTCCACATTCAGCAGCCTTCATTCACTCAACTGCCTTTAAGGTCAAGCTGAGAAAGAACGGCACTCGCTTTGCCCAGCATTCTCAGCGCGGCTTACTCCAGACTATTTTTCACTAAACAATCGGGATGACAGGATTCGAACCTGCGACATCCTGCTCCCAAAGCAGGCGCGCTACCAAACTGCGCTACATCCCGTCGCTGGCCACAGCCAACATGACTTTAATATGGTATCACAGGCTTTTTGCTGACTGGAGACAATCGAGCCAAGGTTTCCAGATAAAACAGCAAAGCATTGATATCAGAAGGGTTGACGCCACCGATGCGAGATGCCTGCCCCACCGTCAGGGGACGCACTTTTACTAATTTCTCCCGTGCTTCCATCGACAGGGTATCGATGCTGGCATAGTCTAAATCTTCTGGTAACTTGCGCTGTTCTTGCCGACTGACTTGTTCAATCTGTCGTTGTTGGCGTTGAATATACCCCGCATACTTAATTTCAATTTCGACACTTTCGCGTTCGGATCGTTCGAGGGTCTCTATGCCTAAGCCATGTTGCTGAAGATCGCAGTAGTGAAACTTGGGCCGCCGCAGTAGGTCAGACAGGGTAATCGACCCTTTAATGTTTTCGCCTGTTGCCTGGACAATAGCTTGAGCGGCGGGATCGCGCTCTTTGATGCGAGTGGCATGGAGCCGTTCTTTTTCAGCAGTGATGGTGGCCTGCTTACGGGTAAATAAGTGCCAGCGCCGATCATCAATCAAACCCACCTCACGTCCTAAGGGGGTTAAGCGCTGATCGGCATTATCCGATCGCAACAGCAATCGATATTCGGACCGCCCCGTCAACATCCGATAGGGTTCTCGCAAATCTTTGGTACAGAGATCATCAATTAGGGTGCCAATATAGCTTTCAGCTCTAGGGAAGACGATCATTTCTTGGTGATCAACAAACCGGGCGGCATTGATACCCGCAACAATGCCCTGGGCAGCCGCTTCTTCATAGCCCGTCGTGCCGTTAATTTGCCCCGCACAGAATAGCCCCTCTATCCGTTTAGTCATCAGGGTGGGATAACACTGAGTGGCGGGGAGATAATCATATTCCACCGCATAGGCCGGACGGAGCATGGCACAGTGATCGAGACCGGGGAGCGATCGCAACATCTGTAATTGCAGGGCTTCTGGTAAACCTGTGGAAAAGCCTTGGATATAGAGTTCGGGAATATCTCGCCCTTCGGGTTCAATAAAAATCTGATGGCTAGCTTTATCCGCAAACCGAACAATCTTATCCTCAATACTGGGACAGTAGCGGGGGCCTTTGGCATCCACCCAGCCACCGTAGACTGGAGACAGGTGTAAGTTGTCTTGAATCAACTTATGGGTTTCTAGGGTGGTGCGGGTGATGTAACAGTTCATCTGCTCTCGTTCCACCCAAACCGCGGGATCGAAGCTAAACCAACGAACCTGCTGATCGGGCGGTTGGGGTTCCATAACACTGAAGTCCACGGAGCGCTTGTCGACGCGCGCTGGCGTCCCTGTTTTGAGTCGCCCCGTTTCAAATCCCAACTGATTCAGGGTCTCAGTGAGTCCCTCAGCAGCAAATTCCCCGGCTCGTCCAGCAGGCATGGACTTATCTCC
Source organism: Acaryochloris sp. IP29b_bin.176 (assembly GCA_028285315.1). Lineage (GTDB taxonomy): Bacteria > Cyanobacteriota > Cyanobacteriia > Thermosynechococcales > Thermosynechococcaceae > Acaryochloris. The sequence continues at coordinate 18,235 of JANQPU010000333.1, read as the reverse complement.
GACCCAAATGCGCCCCCCTAAAAAGGTGCCTGTAGTAAGAATGACGGTTTGGCAGCGAAATGCTACACCAAAGTAGGTCTGGACTCCAACCACCTCATCGTTGTCCCCCAGCACTAAATCAGTGACCATTCCTTCTCGAACGGTTAGATTACCTTGGTTCTCAACAATAGTTTTCATCACCGCCGCATATTCACGCTTATCAGTCTGGGCACGTAAAGCCCAGACTGCAGGACCACGAGAATGGTTGAGGAGACGCTTTTGCAAATAGGTGCGATCGGCCATTTTGCCAATTTCGCCCCCAAGGGCATCCACTTCATGGGTAAGCTGGGATTTAGCAGGTGCCCCTACTGCCGGATTGCAAGGTTGCCAAGCAATTTTGTCTAGATTGAGCGTGAGCAACAGGGTGCTGCATCCCATGCGAGCAGATGCTAAAGCTGCTTCACAACCCGCATGGCCTGCTCCCACGACAATGACTTCAAATTCATCCAAAAATTCAACTGACTTCGGGGACGTCATAGATGCTGTCCTGTACTGATCTCCCTCTGATTCTAACGGTTCTCTGGAACACTCCAGCGTAGGTATGCAAGCTGGTAATCATCCCAGGTTGGCTCTGGCAGAATGCAATACTGGACGTTAGACAGTAGCACTACCTCCTGATTTTGAGTACCATTCCCAAGCCTTTCTCCAAACTCTCTCGGCAATTCTTCACCCATCCCTCTCTTCAATGGAATGTATGGACACTGGGGGTGATAGGAATTGCCCTATTGATTGCCACACCGATTTTTGTGGTGTTAAGCAGTATTTTTACGAACCAAAGCGAGATTTGGGAACATCTAGCCGCAACCGTCTTACCCCAATACATCACCAACTCCCTATTACTGATGCTAGGAGTCAGTATTGGCGTCTTGGCAATTGGGGTCGGCACCGCTTGGTTGGTGACGATGTGTGAGTTTCCTGGAAGCCAAATCTTTGAGTGGGCATTGCTGTTGCCTTTAGCCGCACCCGCCTATCTACTGGCTTATACCTACACGGACGTTCTCGATTATTTTGGGCCTGTGCAAACTGCATTGAGGAATTGGTTTGGATGGGAAAGCGCAACGGATTACTGGTTCCCAAATATCCGATCGCTGTGGGGTGCGATCGCAATGCTGAGTCTGGTCCTTTATCCTTACGTTTACCTACTGACGCGGGTGACCTTTTTGGAGCAGTCGATCTGTACCCAAGAAGCGAGTCGGTCTTTGGGGTGTAATCCTTGGCAAAGTTTCTTCAAAGTAGCACTCCCTTTAGCGCGCCCTGCCATTACAGCAGGATTGGCGCTGGCCTTGATGGAAACCCTCAATGATTTTGGCACGGTGGAATACTTCGGGGTACCCACCTTCACCACAGGTATCTATCGCACCTGGTTTGGCGGCGGCGAGCGCCTGGCTGCGACACAGCTGGCCGCAGTCTTGATGATGTTTATCCTAAGCCTGATTTTACTAGAGCGGTGGTCTCGCCGACAGGCTCGCTATTACCAAATCAGTAGTCCCTTTCAGCGGTTATCCACCTATACCCTGCAAGGCGGACGAGCCTTCTTAGCCTGGTGGAGTTGTTGCCTGCCCATAACCCTAGGGCTGTTGATTCCGGGCACATTACTAGTACAAATGACTCTTGTGAATGCTACCGAGACCTTAGATCAGCAGTTTTTGCCCCTGGCCCTGAATAGCTTACTGCTCGCAGCCCTAACTGCGGCTCTGGCGGTGTTACTCTCTTTATTCCTGGTTTATGGTTTGCGCTTGTGTGGCACACCCGCAATGCGTCTGGGCGTGAGGGTTGCGGCCATGGGCTATGCGATTCCCGGCTCCGTGATTGCGGTTGGGATTATGATGCCATTAGCCCAGGTCGAAGGTGCGATCGCACCCTTCATGCAAACTTGGTTTAACCTATCTGGCGCTTTCCTGCAGGGCACGATTACCGCGTTAATCTTCGCTTATCTAGTGCGGTTCCTGGCAGTCTCTCTCAGCTCTGTAGAGTCCGGTTTGGCCAAAATTCGGCCTAGTTTTGACGATGCCGCCCATAGTCTGGGACATACTGCTCGCAGTACTTTAGTCAACGTGCATGCGCCGTTGATGGGTGGCAGCTTGCTAACTGCCTTGATGTTGGTTTTCGTGGATGTGATGAAAGAATTACCCGCAACCATCGTCATCCAACCCCCTAATTTTGATACCTTGGCTGTGCGTGTCTATCGCTATGCTTCCGATGAACGGTTAGTGGAGGCCGCTGCACCTGCTTTAGCAATTGTCCTCGTAGGGCTACTACCTGTGATTTTTCTCAGTTGGCAAATTGCTCAATCCCGATTGCGATCCACTCACTGAACCAACTAAGAAGAACTCGATCCAGGCCGAGATAACAACCCTAGTCCTAAATATCGTCGTGGTTTGGCAAAACTGGGAGAATCACTCTCGTCATAAATTTCTCCTACCAATTCCTCTAAGAGATCTTCTAAAGTTACTAACCCCACAGTTCCCCCATACTCATCCACTACAATCGCCAAGTGCAGGCGCTGATGCAGCATCTCTTTCATTAGATCAGCAACCCGTTTAGTTTCTGGAATGTAAACGGGGGGATCCATCGCTGCTGTCACTGCTTCATTCCCCTGCGTTTTGAGATGCTGCACAGCACTTTTCAAGTGGATCACCCCCACAATTGAATCCTTGGACTCTTCTTGCACTGGAATCCGCGAATATCCACTTTCTAGGCAAACATCGATCACATCCTGCATGGTGGCTTGATGATCAACCGTCTGCATCTCCACTCGTGGCTTCACAACTTGGCGCACCGTGAGGTTGTCCAACATCAAAGCTTTATTCAGTAATTGCCGCTTCTGTAAATCTAGTTGGCCTCGTCCTCCCAATACCTCAATCAGGAGCTGCAAATCTTGAAGGGACTCATTTTGCTGTTTCAAGCCGCTCTGAAAAAAATGAATCACAACCTGCACAATCGATTCAAAGAGGCGAATAAGCGGTAATAACAGGATCGACAACCAGTAAATGGGACGAACCACCGATTGAAAAATTGGCATGGCATTATTCACAGCCAAGGACTTGGGCGTAATTTCACCAAACAACAGCAGTAAAAAGGTGACCACACCCGTAGCCAAACCGACTCCAGCGCCACCAAACCAAATCACAAATAAATTGCTGGTCAAGATTGCAGCAAAATTGTTGACCAGGTTGTTTCCCACGAGCAGGGTCGTAATAAATCGGGCCCGTTTCTCCAACACCAGACGATATAGCCCGTCGGGATCTCCCTCCGCCTTCATTAGAGCCCTGAGCTTTAGGTTATCGAGCGCGGTGATCGCCGTTTCAGACCCGGCAAAGAACGCTGATAAGAGCAATAAGATGACCAAAATCATCAGGTCCAGACGGACATCTCCTAACAATGGCGTCACCGTGCTAGCCACTGATAACGGGGAGATAGAGAACAGAAACATTAATTTGAGTATGGGGTGCAGACTGCAAGTATATCGACGAAACTAATGCCCAGAGATATATCTTATCTTCGTGCTTGGGAAAGCGTTGAGTGGACCAGCCCCATTGTCCCTAGAGCGGCAACCCCAACCATAGGGAAAGAGGGCTTGTAAAGTTTTAAAACAAAAATTAGTCTCACGAGCTTGTACTCAGAATTAGGCAATACCCAGAATCGCTACCTGCAATCCACAAATACCTCAAGAGCAGCCATTTGCGATCGCACCAATTTCCTAGCATGAAACCCATTCCATTGAATAGAGTGAAACTGATTGGCATCTTAATCAATCTAGAACTTTTGAACCTAATCCATAAAAAGCAAATATTACACCGAAAAAGCATTTAAAAAAGCTGATTTTCACGTCTTAAGCATTCTTAAGTGATTTTTGAGCAGATTTATGTTTCTAACGATAGTTCATTTACTCTGACTTAAGACTCATGAGATATGCTCACAAACCTGACGCAATGAGATCTTGTGCCAGATCACAAATAACTATTGATCATAAGAAAGATATATTGATGACTGAGATCATTTTCGTAGAGCCCTCAGGCCCCATAAACTGAAACTAGAAGTTTACCTCTTCAACAGCTCTGAGCGATTGATCAGCCGCAAAGAGATCATAAGGATTTGGGTAACCTTCAAGTATGTTCCCTGGAACCTGCATAAAGATCTTTGCAGCCATTGATGTTTCTATAGGGGGTAGAAGAATAGTTGATTCGACAACCCGTCTTCTTCAAAGCATTTCTCCGTTCATCATTTCAAATCTGTAATCTTGCAGATGAAGGCTTTAACCTAAAACGTTTTGACCCTCAGACGAGGAGTTCACTGCCAACAAACGGGTAAAAGTTCCTCATCTCCCTTTCCCACCCCTATTCTGTCAATCTTTCTCGCATGAGTCTCTGCATCAATCCTAGTTGTGCCGATCCACAAAGCTCAGATGAACATCTGTTCTGTGCTAGCTGTGGATCAGAGCTTTTGCTGGAAGGTCGTTATCGAGTTCTGAGTCTTCGGGGGCAAGGTGGATTCGGAAAAACCTACGAAGTCAGTGATTTGGACAGTAGTCCTAAAATTCTCAAGATACTCACTGATAACTATCCTAAACATGTTGAGTTATTTCAACGAGAGGCCAATCTACTCAGCCAACTCAACCATCCTGGTATTCCCAAAGTTGAACCTAATTCTTACTTCACCTTCTACCCTCGGAATTGGAAAGAGCCTCTCCACTGTCTGGTGATGGAAAAGATCGTAGGGTTAGATTTACAAGATTACTTACGACAACGGGGTCATCCCATTGACGAGAAATTAGCAGTGCAATGGTTGAAGCAAGTTCTCAAGATTCTTCAGGTCGTTCATCACCAGCAAGTTCTTCATCGGGATATCAAGCCATCCAACATCATGCTGAAAGCTAATGGCAATATCTGTTTAGTCGACTTTGGCACAGCCCGCTCCGTAACCAATGTGACCAATACCCAGCAGGGAGGGACACGGGTCGTATCATCCTTTTATACGCCGCGAGAACAGATTCATGGTCAGGCTGTTCCCCAATCTGACTTTTTTGCCTTGGGCCGCACCTTTGTTTACCTAGTGACAGGTAAGGAACTCAGCCAGTTTTATGATGGCAGTACAGACAAGTTTGAATGGCGTTCAACCGCTATCAATATTTCGCCTAGATTTGCCAATCTCTTAGATTGGCTGATGGCCCCAGTTGCTAGTCAGCGCCCAGCCAATGCCGAAGTTGTGCTGCAACAACTGGTTGTCTTGGAAAGTAGTGGTCAATCTATTCCCACTGCTGCCCTTAATTCAGCTTTAGGGTTAGAAGCAACCCAGGCTATGAATCCTCCCAAGACCATCCCCTCAAGATCGAAGACCTCAGGATCTAGCGCAACTCCTAGCGCTCAACCCGCTAGTCAACCGCCTCCTTCAGCTCCTCCTCCAGCAACAACAGGCCCTACTTCGACAGCACCAGAATCCGCAACAACTCCCATTACCCCCAACTCAAAACCCTCCATTCGGCCAGAATTTGGGCAAAAGTGCCAGCAAACCTTAGCAGAGTTTATTGGTCCAATTTCGGCTATCGTTTACCAGCGCACCCTCACTCAACACCCCAACGCAACCGAGCAAGAATTGGTCAAACTCCTCTCTCAGCACATTCCCACCGCAGAACAATCCACAGAATTTCGGCAACGATTACGCTTCTAAATGCTGCGGAATAAATTTATCTTGAAGGATTCGAACTTTAATGGGATTAATATTGATCAATGTTCGAATGTAAGTGAACGGGAACCTAACGCGAATGCCCAGCCCCCTCACTCACAATCGACTCATTGCGAGCCAATTTCACTCATGCTGTCTCGAACCTGACGATGCCTAATCCTGCTGCCAAACTTGATATTCGCAAAGACCAAGCTCTAATCAGAGAATTTCCGCTGACTCAAACTGAAGTCAGTTTAGGTCGCTCCCCAGATAATCATTTAGTTTTGAGTGATGATTTGTCCGTTTCTAGACATCATGCCCAATTCAAATATTCTGGAAGTGCTTACGTCGTCACCGATTTAAATAGCTCTGATGGAACCTACGTCAACGGAATTCAGCTGGCCCCCCATACTCCTCGGACGTTGGTCGCAGGCGATCAAGTCCGCATCGGCAACTATGAATTAATGTTTTCAGTTACAGCTCCTATTGCTGCTCCGTCAGCCGCTCCTGTCTCAGCACAAAAAACGACCATTTCGGGTATGCCCGATCCTGGTTTAGGAAGCCCCCCTACACAAGCCCGCCATCTAGATTTGAAGGGGCGAGATACCCTCACCTTGGGTCGTGATCCTCTCAACGACATGGAAATCAACCATCCTTCTGTCTCGCGATTTCATGCCCAAATCAAGAAGCAGGACGGGGCCTATATTGTGCTCGATCTCAACTCTACGAATGGCACCTTTCTCAATGGCAAGCAAATTGTGGGACATCATCCACTACGAGTGGGTGACACCATTCGCATTGGTCCCACGAACCTGGTATTTAACCTGAACGAGACCCTATTACATAGTAATGAAGAGGGCAACCTTCGGATTGATGCCATTGGTCTGAATAAGGTGATCAATAAGGATCTCAATCTGTTGCAAGATATCTCCTTATCTATTCAGGCTAGAGAATTTGTGGTGATTGCGGGTGTCAGTGGCGGGGGTAAATCTACTTTACTCGATGCACTGAATGGTTTTCGTCCGGCGACTAGCGGTAATGTCCTAGTTAACGGCACTGATTTATATCGTAATTTCAACGCCTATCGGAGCGAAATTGGCTATGTTCCCCAGCGGGACATTGTTCATATGGAGTTAACCGTTGAACAAGCGCTAGATTTTGCGGCTCAACTGCGCATGCCCAATGATACAACCCGAGCAGAACGCAAAATGCGGGTCAACGAAGTCCTGCAAGATTTGGGCATTGCCCATCGCCGTTCAGTCCCGATCAAGTCGTTGAGTGGGGGACAAATTAAACGAGTCTCCATTGGGGTAGAGCTGCTGACCAAACCGAGTCTGTTTTATTTAGATGAAGCAACATCAGGTTTGGATCCGGGCACGGAAGCAGAGTTGATGCAACTGTTGCGAGAACTGGCTGATCAGGGCCGGACGATTTTGTTGATCACGCATGCCACTGACAATGTGACGATGTGCGATCAGGTTGTGTTTATGGCCCAAGGCGGATATTTAGCCTACTACGGTCCACCTAAGGAAGCTCCCCAATATTTTGGGGTAGAGAAGTTCAACCAAATCTATACTAAGGTTGAGCATGAGCTATCCCCTCAAGAGTGGCAACAACGCTATCTTAAATCTCCTCTCTATCAAAAATATGTTGCTCAGCGTCAACAATCTTTGGGGGCATCTGGAGGCAATCGAGGACCCAAACGGATTCGCCAGCAGTTGCCGGGAGCCCAGGTCAAGACCATCTCGAGTTGGAAGCAGTTTTTGATTCTGTCGAAACGGAATATCGCGATTCTGATGCGCGATCGCGTCAGCCTCTTGCTAATGCTGGCAGTCGCTCCTATCCTAGGACTACTTGATCTAGTGACCTGGAGCCAACCGCTTTTCAGTACTGAAGACGGCGATGCCAGTTTGGCCTTGACCATGCTGTTTACCACCATCTTGTTTGCAGTCATGGTGGGAGCTTTGCCAACGATGCGGGAAATCGTTAAAGAAGTTGATATCTATCGTCGGGAAAGAATCATCGGTCTGCAGATTGCCCCCTATGTCTTTTCTAAGGTTTGGGTCAGTGTCCTGCTTGCTCTCTATCAGGGCGGTATCTTCTTGCTGTTTAAAATCATTGCCGTTAAAGATTTACCAAGCGAACCAGGCATCCTCCTGGGCATGTATCTGACGATTACCCTCTCCGTCATTGCCGGGATGTTGTTGGGGCTGTTGGGATCTGCCGCTGCCCCCAATCAGAGCGTGGCTCCGATTTTGGTATTGGTCTTTCTCATTCCGCAAATTATTTTTGGCGGCGGGGTCTTGCCGATTGAAACTTTTGGTCCTCCGGGTAAGGTTCTCAATCAGTTATCCCTGACAAAGTGGCCTTTTGAAGCCCTCTCCACCCTTTCTGAAGCAGGCATTGATGTTGCTGAGGATCCGTGTTGGCAAGATGTCACTTCAGGCAAGGTCGAAGAATACGATGAGATTGAGGACGATCGCAAAAAAAGCTGTGACTGTATGGGAGAAAGTGTCTTCAAGCAATGTGAGTTTCCCGGCATCCTTCAAGAATATGACCCCATTGTCGATCAGCCCAAGCCCAAACAGCCACAGCAACCGACGGGTGCTGATGCCCAAGCTCCTGGTGCCTTTGATAAATTCAATAAAGATCTAGAAAAGTATCAAGAAGACTTAACTGAGTGGAACCTAAAGCGGAATGGTGCCATTAGCGCCGCTGAAGGCTTAATCAACGGCATTAACGAACAATTTAGCAATACATTCAAAGTTAACGTCAATCAGCACTTAGGAATCTTTGGCATCTTCATATTTGCGATTTTTGCTCTGACACTAGCGGTCCAAAAAGCTAAAGATTTTTTCTAAAGCCTAATCAGGGGTTCTCAGGGTTTTGCTTGAGCATATTCATCGCCATTTCTAAACTCACCTTCAGGCGGTTAACAGAAGCAGCTAAGACACCAATTTCATCATTGGATTTATGCTCAAAATCAGCATCTGATGAACCGGTACTAACATCCCGAGACCACTTGGACATTTTGGTTAAGGGAGTAATAATGGAGAACTTTAGAAATAGGTTAAGAATAACCGCAGCGATGACAAACCCGGCCGCTAAGATGCCAATGACTAAGAGCTGTAATCGTCGAGCTTCTTCAAATACTCTACTGGCAGGCACTTGAATCATTTGAGCACCCACAATTTCATTTAATTCCCAACCGAATCCCCCTTTATCTCCATAGGTTTTAATTTGGCTGGCAGGTGCCCTATCTGGTGTACTGTGGCAGACTAAACAGCTTTCGTCATTAACTTGTAAGGGTCGAGCAATATAAAATAAATCTCCAGCATCAAGCTGTCTAAAACCAACTTTTTCCTTAATATCAGGTTGCGCCCTAAAATTTTCTACAATCTTAGTTTCAAACTTGTCCGCCTTATCTGGAATATAGGTTGGATTAAGCGTTGCCTCTTTATAGAAAAAGTCACTATATTGTTCCCGTTCTCGCAAGTTACTGAAAACTTCTCGAGCTGAATAGCCAGGAACACTAGTTTTAATAAACTGACCATCAATTTCTAGATCTGGAGACAGCTTTTTGATGGTTCCTTGATTGACTTGCTGACTAGTATATTCACGAACAGAGGTCATCGTCTCCATCAGCACAAGCGCTTTATCTTTTACTTCTTGTTCAGCATTTTTCTGCAAGATATTGGATAAAAGCAATCCATTAATTAGAATAATAACTAAAAAGACTGAAAGCAAAATGAGATTGAGCTTGACACCTAACTTCAGATTTTGGAACATTTACATGATTCCTTAAACTATTTTGAGAGAAGTATTATTCTTCAATAATATATGTTGGCTAATGCAAGGCAATTAATCTCAACAGAGAAGATATTATTAATTTTTATCAGAGAATTATTGTCGTAGCTACTTCTCTATTGATGTCGCCCTAAGACTTGATCTATTCTGAAATTTTGTTCTGTGTATTTCTCTATATTGTGATACTTTGAAACAATTGATTTCATTAGCTTATCGCCAATCCCAAGCTTAGCCCAGCTCAATGAACAACGACAAGATCAATCACAAATAAATTTGATGAAGTTTTTTTATGATCTTGAATATGTACTCTCGCCGTTTTTTCTTAATCTTCTTATTGCCAGTTTTATGGTTATTGATAGCCTGCAGCCCGACCGAAAACTCAACCTTAAAAAAATTATTAATTGGCGTTGTTAGTTACGGTGAAGGTGCCCGGTCTTTAGAACAATATGCTGAACTGCAATCCCATTTAGGGTCTAAACTCAAGAGCATCATTGCAATAGAACCTGCGCTGAATGAGATTCAAGCCATCGATCAGATTGAGCGTCAAAACTGGGACTTGGTTTTTGCGCCTCCTGGGCTCGCTGCAATTGCTATTTCTCAGGCTCAATATGTGCCTCTTCTCCCTCGCGAAGGGGGAGAACGAGAGCGCTCCGTCATTGTGGTGCGAGACGATGATCCAGCCACTTCGATCACAGATCTTGCTAACAAGCCCATTGCTTTGGGTCAAAAGGGATCAGCAGCGGGGTATTACTTCCCAGTCTTTAATCTGTATGGCTTAACCTTGGCAGAAATTAAGTTTGGCTCAACACCGAAAGAGATATTGCAGTGGATTGAGACAGGTGAAGTGATTGCGGGAGCGTTATCTCTAGCTAAATTTGAGCGGTATCGCTCTGAGTTTAAGGATACACAATTCCGAATTTTGCACCGAGACTCTCATATTGTTCCCTCCGGTGCTGTTTTGATTAGTCCTAAAGTGGATGGAGACGTACAAACCCAGTTGCTGGACGCCTTAGAATCGGCAGCTCCCCAAACCAAGCGTTCAGTGGGTTATATCTCGAATGCCCAACCCCCCAATTATGAGTATCTAATTAAGGTAGTCAAACGAGTCCAACCCATTGCGCAACGGATCAGAGAAAAGCCAGCACCCCTATACGAGACCACAGAGTTTCCTGGACAATAAACGCTAACCTATGTCTCTAATCTATTCTCAATCTTCCCTTTCTCCTTAGCAACGAGGTATATCCCTCCTGTTGCAAGGTATTAAGGCAGTCTAGCGGTTGGGCCAGAATGCATCGCAGCAGCGGACCAAGTCCCAATCCCTTGCCAAGCCTGATTGAGATTGTCTTGATCGAAAGGCGGAATCAAGCGGGTTAGGATCTGCTCCATCAAGTGAATGCCGCCAAGTTGGTAGAGGATCTGGCCGCATTGCTGTGCGATCGCAAAATTGCGCCCCCGCGTATAGGTCAACCGGAGCTCTCCCACTGCACAATATTCATCTTCAGCTAAACTCAACCGCAACAATTGCATGATCGCTCGACTTGCCGTCAATGAATCAAAAGCTGATAGGCGAATATCCTGAATCAGATTAGGTGTAAAGCCATTATCATAGCGCTGCAAGATCTGCCGGGCTCGTTCTCTGGCTTTTTTATCTTGCTCGGCCAAATGCCTTTGCTGCTCTAGGGTCTGCTGGTAGTCATCATCCGAAATAACTTCAATCTCTACAGACACTGCATCTGGATCATGGGAAGACTGGGACATCATTTATTCCCTCGACTTTAATTTCCATCATGACATTCCCTAGAGCAGCTTCCAAAATATGGGAGATTTTGCCTCACATCACCTTAGGTTACTATTCCCTGGAGAGTAATAGTGGCATAGAGCAACATCCAGGTTTCAAACATCAGTACCGATGTATGGCTAAAGCTTAGGCCAATGGCGCATGACAGAATGGTGTAGATGCAAACAATTACCGTATCTGTGGACTAAAATTGAGGCATTATCATCGTCGTAACCTTGACCAGGAGGACATCATTTATGCCCTTTTTTGTATGGCTATTACTAGTCGTGATCTATGCTGGTGGCGGTTGGCGCTTTTGGACTGGATTTAGGCAGACAAATTTCACCTCCAATCGTCTATTTCTCACCCTACTCTGGCCTGTTTTTTTAGCGAATAAGTCCTATCGCCAAAATTTTGTCAAAGCCCTGAAAGGCTAATATCTTTTGTCACCAGCTCAGACGCTCACCCTACAATCTGATTAACGCTATGGCTAAAAAACAGCAGCAAACGAATCTGTACACCAGTTTGCCCCAGCTAGCCAATCCCGATGATCAGTGGCATGAACAGATCCAAGCGGTGACCCAGCGGTTTAACCGCGAATATGAACAGGCTGCTTTTGAGCTACCGCCAGAGGTGGAAGCGATGCCTGTCTTTCAAGACTGGAATGCGGGGCGTCTGCAAGCCAGAATTGCCTCTGAGTTTTGGCAGTTTCAGAAACCGAAGAAAAAGCAGCACTGGCTGGATATTGGCTGTGGGTTGAGCTTTTTGGTCTATCCCTGGTTTGAATGGGAAGCCTATTTCTACGGTCAAGAGCTGAGTAAAGTCGCTCAGGAAGCAGTGAATAGTCGGGGACCGCAGTTAAACTCCAAACTGTTCAGAGGAGTAGAACGTGGTCCGGCTCACCATCTCAAATACGAAAACAACCAGTTTGATGGGGTAGTGGCGACGGGGTTTAGCTGCTACCTTCCCCAGGACTATTGGCAAACAGTGCTCACAGAAATCAAGCGCGTGCTCAAGCCTGATGGTGTATTGGTCTTCGACGTCCTTGATCCCGATAGCGAATTGGCCGATAACTGGTCTATTCTAGAAACCTATCTGGGGGCAGAAGTTTTCCCAGAGCCACTAGAGACCTGGAAAAGCCTGATTAAATCAGCGGGCGGCAAGGTGCTTAAAGCAAAGAGTCAAGAGCTGTTTCACCTCTTCAAAGTCAAGTTTTAGGCGGTTGACCAATACCACTGGCGTCACCCAGACTATAGGATGTTCTCTATTGGGTGGAGTAATCCGTGAATATCTTAGTGATTGGCAGTGGTGGTCGCGAACATGCGTTGGCGTGGTCCTTGTTGCGATCGCAAACGGTGCAGCAAGTGTATTGTTTACCCGGAAATGGTGGGACTGCTACCCTCGCCAACTGCAAAAATATTGATATTTCCGAGCAAGACTTTACTGCCATCGGTCAGTTTGCCCAAGATCACGATGTTGCTCTGGTTGTGGTAGGACCAGAAGCACCCCTGGCCGCAGGGATTACTAATGCTTTGCAACCTTTTAAGATCCCCGTTTTTGGTCCCACCCAAGCCGGTGCTCAACTAGAAGCCAGCAAAACCTGGGCCAAAACTCTCATGACCCAGGCTGGAATTCCCACCGCTCAGGCCCAAACCTTCACCGATTCTGACGCAGCCCAATCCTATATTCAGGCACAGGGTGCTCCCATTGTGATCAAGGCCGATGGCCTGGCGGCGGGCAAAGGGGTTACCGTTGCCCTCACTTTGGATGAAGCGCTCGACGCATTAACAGAAGCCTTCTCAGGCAAATTTGGCGAGGCGGGCCAAACCGTCCTGATTGAAGAATATCTGACCGGGCAAGAGGTCTCGGTGTTAGCCCTGACCGACGGCAAAACCATTAAGCCACTGATTCCAGCTCAGGACCATAAACCGATTGGTGAAGGGGATACAGGTCCGAACACAGGCGGCATGGGAGCCTATGCGCCCGTTCCCTGGGTGACGCCTAAATTAATGCAGCGGGTTGAAACCGAAATTCTCCAACCTACTTTAGCAGCACTACAAACGCAGGGAACTGATTATAGAGGCGTAATATATGCAGGCTTGATCATCACCCCAATGGGCGATCCTAAAGTGATCGAATTTAACTGTCGGTTTGGTGATCCTGAAACCCAACCTGTATTAAGTCTCTTAGCTACCTCTCTCGATCAGCTATTACTGGCCTGTACCCAACAGAAATTGGCTGAAACAGATATTCAGTGGCAGCCAGGATTTTCTGCCTGCGTGGTGTTAGCCTCTGGTGGTTATCCCGGCAGTTACCAAAAAGGCTTTCCTATTTCTGGTATCGCTGAAGCTGAAGCCCGAAATGCTACCGTCTTTCACGCAGGTACTCAACTGAAAGACCAAGAAATTGTCACCAGCGGTGGTCGGGTACTGGCGGTTACCGGGCAAGGGAGCACTATTGAAGAGGCTCTAAAAGCCGTCTATCAGGCTATACCAGCAATCCAATTTGAAGGTTGCTACTACCGCCAGGATATTGGTCAGCGCAAGATCAACATCAATCTGGATTAAACAGAACAATTAGAACGGAATGTCGTCGTAATTGGGCTCTGACTCTGCTTGTGGTGGAGCCGGAATCGCAGCAGGCTGAGCAGCCGGGGTAGGACGAGTCGGAGCAGGGGATGCAGCAGGTGTAGCACCCGCACTGATCGACATATCAGTTGTGTGAATCCGGGAGGCAGTGAGCTCGGCTTGCTTTTCCTTAAATCCTTCGGGGCGGTCAATCGTGTTCATTCCCAGGCGACCTTCAATAATGACTTGATCGCCTTCATGAAACTGTTCTTGAATTTGCTGCGCCAAATTTCCCCAACCTGTCACTTTGATCGTGGACATTGGATCGCCAGAGCGCAAGGGTGGAAACTGCACCCACATTTCAGAAATTGCAGTCTGTCCATCCTGGGTATATCGCAGTTGAGGGGCTTTGGTAATCTTTGCCATTAATACACAAGTATTCACGATTCAAGTCCTCCGTCTGAATAAGAGTTTAGCCCTCGGAAGAGCAGCACTTTGAAATAAGAGGTATTGAGTTAAGGTTTCAACCTGCCAGTCCCTAATAAGACAAAAGCTGGCCAAATTCAGGCATCTAAGCTCAAAAAAGTCTACCAATGAATGACGAATGGATCAGCTTTCCGCAAGATTATTTTCTAGATCTGGATCGCGTTCAGTAAACTTCTGGATCCGCTGGCGGTAATCTCGCAATGTGGCGTCTACCCATTCGCGATTGCCCCCATTGGCAAAAATATGCACCAGCGGCTCACTCGCATCTGGCAGAATTAATGTCCAATTATCGGATGCAGGGTCTTTGACTTTAACACCGTCAACCAATTCTAAAGTTTCTGGAAGATGCGTTTCTACCAAATAGCGCATCAGTGCCCCTTTACGATTCCAAGGACATCGAACCGTTTGGGTCCGATGAAAGATACGCGGCAAATCCGCTTTCAACTCTCCCAAAGATTTTTGCTGCAGCGTGAGCATTTCAATTAGCTTGGCAATGGAAAACATGGCATCGAAGCCCGGATGCAACTGCGGGAAAATAAACCCAGTATCTGCACTTCCCCCCAAAACCACATTCGGATTAGTCCGGCAAGTCTCCATTAAAGCCGTAGGATTCACCTTGGTCCGAATCACAGTCGCATCATGGCGGCGGGCAACTTGTTCAACTGCACTAGACGTATGCACGGGCACGACCACTGTACCTCTCGGATGTGCCGTTAAAATAATTTCCACCATTAAGGCCGTTAATTGCTCGCCCCGTATCGCACTCCCCGTTTCATCCACAAGCAAGAGCTGCTCACCATTGGCGGCAACCTGCACGCCAAAATTGGCTTTCAACGCTTCAACGACAGGTCCTAACTGGGTTAACAATTCTTCCCGCTCTTCAGGGGTGGTGCCTTTAGTCCGTAAGCTCGCATTCAAGACAACCGCATCACAACCAAACTTACTGAGCAAACGGGGTAGAACAGCACCAGACACTGCATAGACATAGTCAATGACGACCTTGAAGTTGCCTTCCCGGACCACGGCAGTATTCAGCCACTTCTCAAAGATCTGAGCATAGTCATCCAGTAATCCGCCGGGATAGGTAATGCCACCAATTTCACCGATGGGAGCCCGCCGGAAGTCTTCTTTGAAGTAAGCGCCTTCAATTTTCTTTTCTTTAGCTTTAGAAATGTTGATACCCTGATCATCAAAAAATTCGATCAAGATAAAATCAGAGCGATCAGGATGGATTCGAACATGAACCCCCCCCACAACTGTTGAAGTTCGAGGCACACAACGGGCAATGGGGAGTGCTGTTGCTTCTAAGTTCTGAACATCAATTCCTACCGACATAATGCCTGAAATCAGAGACCGCGAGACCATTCGGGATATACTGCGCTGATCGCGTGAAACTGTCACTTGAGAGCCTGGCTTGAGAGTTGACGCATAGGCAGCCCCCAACTTCACTGCGAACTCAGGCGTAATATCAACGTTGGCTAAGCCTGCCACACCTCGCTGGCCAAAAAGATTGCGAGGAGCAGTATTTCCCCAAATTAAATTAATATTGAGAGCAGCACCGGGTTCAATATGCTTACTAGGCCACACTCGTACACCAGGACTAACTTGGGCCTCTTCCCCGACCGTTGATAGAGCCCCTACAACCGCTCCTTCTAAAACATGAGCACGGCGATCGACCCTAGCCCCTCGGGCAATAGCACAAGCTCTCAAATGGGCTTCCTCTCCAATCAAAACGCCATTCCAAATGATCGGCCGTTTGAGGTCAGCATCATTGCCAATCGTGACATTGTCGCCTACAACCGTTCCAGACTCGATATTGGCTCGTGGCCCAATCCGGCAATTATCACCCATCAGAAGAGGTGGATAGAGTTTAGCATCTGGATCGACGTAAACATTTTGGCCTATCCATAGCCCCGGCTTCATCTCTTGATAGGCAAACTCCAGTTTGACATGACCTTGGAGTGCATCATATTGAGCTTCGCGATAGGAATCTAAACTGCCTACATCGCACCAATACCCTTCTGCCACATACCCAAACATGGGCTCATTTTTTTCTAAGAGCAGGGGAAAGAGATCCTTTGAAAAATCCGTTTGCTGATCACTAGGCAGGTAATCTAAAACCTCTGGTTCGAGAATGTAAATGCCAGTGTTGACCGTATCGGAAAATACCTCACTGGTCGATGGTTTTTCCAAGAACCGACAGATGCGATTCTGATCATCCGTAATCACTACCCCAAATTCCATTGGATCTGGGACTCGGGCGAGCACTAAAGTCGCTTTGGATTCCTGTTGACGGTGGAACTGAATCGCTGCGGACAAATCAAAATCGGTGATGCAATCCCCACTAATCACCAAAAAGGTATCTGTTAAGAGCGCTGAAATATTTTTGACACAGCCCGCTGTGCCTAACGCCTGCTCTTCTTCAATGCCATAGGTCATCTGCACCCCAAAATCAGACCCATCACGAAAATAGTCGCGCATCACATCAGGCAGATAATAAAGCGTAGCTATGATTTCGTAAATCTGATGCTGTTTCAGCAGATTAACAATATGTTCAGCAATCGGCCGGTTGAGAATGGGTACCATCGGCTTGGGTAGATCGCAGGTTAGCGGTCTTAACCGAGTCCCTTCTCCACCGGCCATAAGTACGGCTCTCATAAGTTATTCTCCATGAACTACGTCCAACACCCTATGTAAAGGGTATCGAAGTTACTGTTTGTGGTTGTGTAGCCATCACGCTCAAGCCAGTCACCCGTAACAGACGGTTGAAGATGAGAAGTAATGGCAAAGGCCAATCACCCAACCGCAGACTGATTAACGGATTGCGGTAGTGATTCCACTAAGCTTCGCACGGCTGCAACCATTGCTAATGGATCATTTAAACGATTAACGGCTGAGCCAACACCGACGCCTGATGCACCCGCTGCAATTGCCAAGGGGGCTGTGACATTGGATAAACCCGAGGCACAGAGAACTGGGATATCAACAGATCGGGAAATTTCATAGGCAGCCGCTAAGGTGGGTGCTGCCTTCTCCATCAATCCTAACGTGCCTGCATGGTCAGGATCACTACTGGTTCCCCCTTCCGTTTGAATCAGGTTTGCTCCAGCGTTCACAAGTTCAGTCGCCAGTTGAACCTGTTGATCTAATTCCAAAATGTGCGGAACGGTGACTGACAAAGGAATAGTTGGGAGTAAGGTTCGGGTTTGTCGCGTCAGAGCTAGAACCTCCCCAGCACCAAACTGACGCCCCTGAGCATAAAAGCTATCGAAGTTGCCAATCTCGATTAGATCTGCGCCAGCCGCAACGGCCTCAACAAATTTTTTGGGTTCTACAGCTGACACACAAATCGGCAAGCGTATCAACTGCCGCACTGTTTGAATGAGATCAGGATCAGCAGCAATATCGACAAAGGTGGCTCCACCTTGTTCAGCAGCTTTCACCACAGCAGTGACATGTTCTGTATCGAAGTTATTTAAGCCACTGATAATCTTGATGGCACGGCGTTGAGCCAAAGCTGAGTGCAAGTGAGGATGCATCATTAATTTCCTACCAGTTTTACGGAGACGGTTACATGAAGTTCTAAATGCGCCAGGACGTTTACATGCTTTTACATTGCAACGCTTACAGCGCTTTACCATACTACTTCGCCGCCCGACTATCTGTATATGCTTCTGCAACCTTTCTCTAGGGGGTAATTTTTGCCTTGATTATTCTCTAAAACCGAAGATTTGAATTCCTAGGCTAACCTCCCGTAGGATGAACTCAAATTTATCTGATGGCTCAATCGGTGTTTCAAGGAGTTAGCTAAGCAAGGTGCCTAATAGGCTACTCATCAAGGCTTTCCCCCTTTTTCTGGCATTATGCACAAATTCAAAAAACCCCAAATATATCGGTA
>JANQPU010000313.1 GCA_028285315.1 Acaryochloris sp. IP29b_bin.176 | reverse complement strand
TATCTACTCCAGCCTTGAGTCAAGTACTGATGAGGCTTGAATTACAAGAGGATGAAGCAAGACATTTATTCAGAATTGGATAACGCGAATGTCAAGTTAAATGGATGCAACAGGACAACGCCCTTCTAATCGGCATGGGCCTGATTGCCAGTCAGGTATTGTAATCGTCGATTTACCGGGGTCGATGTTGGGTGCCGATGCCAGCAGTAATAAATAGCACTGTCGCTTCTTCCTCAACATCGGCTGTATGCCAAACACCAGGCTGATTAATGGCATATTCACCAGAACTGAGGGCTGTGGCGGTCACAGCTCCCTCTGCATCTTCTTGATGAAGCGTCAACGTTCCCGCAATACATATGACGACCTCACTGCCCTGCGGGTGCATTTCCCAAACATCCCAAGCGTCCGAGAAAGAGTGCATACTGACTAAGCGCCCTTCGGTACCGTCAGAATCATGGCGTTTAGCATAGTCGATGTACCATTCCATCGACCCCGTAAATAAGGGTTCAGTCTCTGCGGTCGCGCCCAACCCTAGATGAATAGGGTGAGTTTTAATATCCGTTCCAGCCATCAATCTCTCCAACTAAGGGGGTTATGGTTCAAGACTGAATAAGTTTATCCTGCGTGCGCGTATTGAAATCATCGGCATTATGGCGCTCATGGAGCTGTTCTTCTGAGGCTCCCCAGGTGCGGTTAACCATGCGGCCCCGCTGGACTGTTGGGCGGTCGGCTATGTCCTGAGCCCACCGAACTACATGGGTATAAGAGGGGGCATCGAGAAATTCTGCTGCATCATATAAGGTATTGCGGATGATGCCGCCATACCAAGGCCAGATGGCAATATCGGCAATCGAGTAGTTGTCTCCGACCATAAACCGATGGGTTTCGAGATGACGATTGAGAACGTCGAGCTGGCGCTTCACTTCCATCGTGAAACGGTTGATGCAATATTCAATTTTGGTGGGTGCATAGCTATAAAAATGACCAAATCCACCCCCCATATAGGGTGCTGAACCCATCTGCCAAAACAACCAGGCCAAACATTCGGTGCGGGCTGTATGCTCTACTGGTAGGAGCTGGCCGAATTTTTCTGCAAGGTACAGGAGGATAGCTCCGGATTCAAAGACGCGGGTGGGGGTGAGGGTGGAATGATCGACTAAAGCCGGAATTTTGGAGTTAGGATTCACATCCACAAATCCACTGCTGAACTGGTCTCCATCTCCAATCTTGATTAAATGGGCATCGTATTCAGCTCCAGACTCACCCAATGCCAAGAGTTCTTCTAGCATGATGGTGACTTTTTGGCCGTTGGGGGTTGCCATGGAATAGAGCTGCAAAGGGTGTTTACCCACGGGCAAGTCTTGCTCATGGGTTGGCCCCGCAATGGGGCGATTAATCTTAGCCCAAGTCCCCCCACTTTCAGAATCCCATTGCCAAACTTTGGGGGGCGTGTAGTCGCTACTCATGATTCGTCTCCAATGTAGGACAGGTATGGCTGTCTCAACATTAGCGCTGTCGCACCATCACTTGCACAACTGAATATCGCTCTATCCTTGTTCGCTATGAATTGATTGGCAAGGATGGCGTACATTCAACAATTACATGGATCAGTGATCTGCAAAAGAAATACAACTTTGAGCCTCATTACTTGCCAAATTGACTGAGAATCATAACGGTAGATCAGGGATTTCAGCCTTGTTTAGTTTTTATCTTTGAGCAGAATTACACTACATTTTCCCGTTTCACCAAAAGAGGATAAGAGCCATTCAAAATATTTTCTGTCATCGACTCCGCGTGCATTGTGTTGTTATTGTGCGTCGTTGCTAAGCTTCAGCAAGCGTTCGAGCAGATTCTCAATATCTCCTGCCTGACTAGACGCTATGCGCAACTGCTCTACTAAGTCATCCATTATTGCCACAGCTCGCCGGCGAGCTTGGTTGAACGTGGTTGTCATTCTAGGTAAATTGAAAATCTTCTGTCTAAACGCAACAAGGTTGTTGGAGGTGTTATCAACCGTAGTGCGGTATGTCTGCATATTTTTGAGGACAGTCTCTATATCGTCTGCATCTTCATCGAAATCTTTCTCTGCTATCAATGCTACCTTGCTGAAGGGCTCAACAAAAATTGCATTCTGTTTGTAGAATTCAGGGATTTCCACAGACATTCGTTTAACGAATACTTCAATATCATTAGTAACATTGTTCACAAATCGCTTCGCAGCTTTTCGATCAGTCTTTTTGTTGCTTGCCTCTGCCTCTTTGTTGCGCCGAGTGAAATTCTCCCCGAGGTCAGCTGTTGCTTCACCCATTCGGTTGACGATCTGGACAACTTCGTACAATGCCTCGATCCCGTGATCTACCAAGTCAATGACGCCCTCATCTGCCTCAAGATCATCAAGCGCGGTAAGATTCGCTAACGGGTTGTATTCTCCAGTTTCCGGTTCATCTGTTTTCAGAACTGTCTTTGATTCGATAGCACCGGTATTTGCTTCCAGCCAGTCTTGCACCACTTTGCTGAGGTGTATTCTTGCCTTCGTTTGGAATTCGTCGGTCGTTTCAAATTGGAAATATAGTCCACCATATTCGTCGGCGATCTTTTTCTTGAACGCTTGCACTTTTTCAAGCTGCTTTCCGTCCATCTTGCTAGGCGGAATGCCAGCGTCTTTAAAGTAGAACATTATTTGAACTCGATCACCCTTATTCAGTCGGTCATAGGCTCACTGGAACTCTTCTTCTGTACCGGATTCCGCTCGTGTGGTTGCTGTTCCAAATTTTCCCCACATGATACCTAGAAAGATATCGTACACATCGCCTACTTGGCGGTTGATTATATCTTGGGCATCTTTGCCAAATGCAGGACGGGAATGTGTTTCCCATTTGATGATGTCGAGACGTACGTGATGTTTGTCGCCCCAAGTCACGTTGAATTCCGAAACAACGTTTGTCAACACCTCGCGTTCCGGTGATACGTCACTGGGAGATGCGATGAATACTTCAAGCACTGTGTGGGTCTTAGCCATATCATCTTACCTAATAACGTTTAGCCCAACGGTATCTATTCCGCACAAAAAAATTATCAACTGCGGATGTCTGTTGTAGCGATAATTCGGTTGAGTGTTATCTGACAGATTACCCAGCTAGAAGTCACTATTGGGCAATAAAGAGTCGACTGAACCATGTTTATAGCGATTCTCAATCGAGTGAGGTACAGTAACAGCAGTGCGCAAACCAGTGCCGAATATCTGTGAGCGAGACAGCGTCAAATGCTTCTGAAATGG
>JANQPU010000311.1 GCA_028285315.1 Acaryochloris sp. IP29b_bin.176 | reverse complement strand
CCATTTCAGAAGCATTTGACGCTGTCTCGCTCACAGATATTCGGCACTGGTTTGCGCACTGCTGTTACTGTACCTCACTCGATTGAGAATCGCTATATATCCGCAATCAGGAGTTAGAAGTTGACCGCTTGGAGCAGCTAAACCTACCTTTAAGTTGATGCTAGAGAGTTGTCCCAAGGGGGCTATTCCCCTGCCTTTTTGAGGGGTTAACCATAAATTACCTCCGGCAGAGCCGGAGGTAATTTAGCTACCATGCATTCAATTATGGTTTAGTATAAAACGCAAATCTGGGGCAACCTGGAGGAGAAGCCCGTGCCGTACAGCCTAAGCGGTCGGCGTTGGGATTATGTCACGACTAAACACGGTATAGTAAGTTTTCCCCGGTTTTAATCACTCTCCACTTCAATAACGACATTGCTGATGTGGGTAATCAGGGTGCGACCATCAGCGGGCATGATTTTGACATATCCACTGGCGATACAATATTCCACCGCCGATGATGCTAGAGTTTGGCTCGGAGAAATGAGCATCACCTTGACGTTTTCCAGATAATTGGTTGCGTAGTGCTGGACGGTAGACATGGACGTTTACCTCATTGTTCAGACAGTATTGTAAGATCCATTAAGATTACTTTACTTTGAGCCTGTTAAAACTGGGAGAGAAACTAACAGCTAGCCTTTTGAGCGATCGCCTCCTGTAATTTTTCGACCACTTCTGCACCGTTAGGGTTCCCAAGTCACCACTCTGACAAGTGCGAGTACTGAATGCCTGAGAATCCACTTCTCACTGACCGATCACAACAACAACCGGAATTCTCTCCAGTTCTGTGGCGCGAGTTTGCTTACCCAGGTGATCACCCCTGGCATCCACTTCCACGCGCATTTCCTGTTGTTACAATGCCTGGGCCACTTAATTGGCGTAGTCTCACTGGGCATCACTCACTGGATACAGTCGTACCTGCATCTACAGTAAGGACATTAAACGCTTTTGGCTTCATGAGGCTCAAAGAATATAAGAATGATAATCATTACCATAGTACAGATTCTGCTCTAAGATTGTCTACGTCTTGACAAACAACTCGAAGTCCCAAGTCATCATGCCCATCCTCTGCATCATCAGGAGCACGAAACGCTGATCGGCAATTTGTTGCGACATCATTCCAGGAACCTCCTCGAATGACTCGTCGAGTGGAATCACCATCCCAAGTCCAGGCTGTACCATCGGTTGGAGCACCATAATAGTTAACGTGCCAATAATCTGCACACCATTCGTAAACATTGCCATGCATATCGAACAAACCAAACGCATTGGCAATTCCAAAGCTACCAACGGGGGTTGTTTGTTTTCCAAGTTTTTGGATTTTATTTCCTCTAGCTTGACTGTTGTAATTCGCCACTGATCGATTGGGGGCCTCTCCAAAATGAAATGGGGTCGAAGTTCCAGCACGACAGGCATATTCCCATTCTGCTTCACTGGGCAGTCGATAAGAGCGACCTGTTTTGGCTGCTAGTCTTTCACAAAATTCGATCGCTTCAAACCAGGATACTTGCTCAACTGGGCGATCAGCCCCCTGGTAGCAGGCGGGAATTGGCTCTAGTTCATCATAAATAAAAGGAAGATCTGCGATTGCTTTCCACTGAGCCTGTGTCACTAAAAATTTACCCATCCAAAAAGAGTTAACTGTCACACGGTGCTGAGGTATTTCATCTGAGGAAGACCCCATTTCATTAGGAGCAGCCCCCATTAAAAACGATCCGCCTGGAATCCAAATCAATTCTAGATTGACTCCAAACGCCAATTCTTCCGTGAAATAGATTCCAGTATGGCGAGAAGAGTCACGGACCTGACCCGATCCGTTGAGATAAACCGACTCAAATTCAAAGGACATTACGCTAGACATTTTGGCTTGTTTTCCGAGGGACTCAACAGCAGGTCAATATCATGATTTGTAACTTGGTGTTATGCGTCGCCACCTGAATCTTGGCCTTTGATTGCCTTCACATAGAAACGCATCCCACTAACAAAGACAGTTGTAGGCTGTCTCTAGTTCTTGCGGATTTTATGAAGTGGTCTGAAACTCGCTACGGCTTGGAGAGATCTGCTAGCTTATGCTCAAGTTCAGCTAGGCTCATTTCTTGTTGTTTTAGAGCACCTAAACATCGAAGATTTAACCTTTGACTCATGACTTCCTGCTCACCCACAATGGCAATCAATGGAATTTTGCGTTTAGAGAGTTCACGAACTTTCTTGCTGATTGTGCGGTCTTGATTGTGAAGTTCTACCCTAAACCCCAGTTGCCTGAGTCGAAAGAAAATTGTTTCTGCCCAGGCAGATGCTTTATTAGAAATAGAGGCGACTGCGATTTGTGGCTTGGATCAAAACCGGGTAACAGTGTCAGGATGATCAAGGTAATCTGAAGGCTTGTTGTCACCCCTCTGAACTGACCCTCCGCATGATTTCAAC
>JANQPU010000310.1 GCA_028285315.1 Acaryochloris sp. IP29b_bin.176 | reverse complement strand
GATATTCGCTTCGCTATGTCAGTGGTCAGGTTACACTTTATCGCATATCCCAAACCTAACCATCACAATACTTTCAAGACTTGTGGGTAAGGCATAGTTATACAAGGGGATAGGCTCCAAACAACCGAAGATACAGTAGTCACTAGTCTTTTAAGATCCTTTGATCGAGGCTTTATGGCTGTTTAGTTCCCTATTCACTTAGGATGATACCCCCCTACCAATCTACTGATAAAAATGGCAGGATAAATAACACCAATAATAGCCTCGAAATTAGCTACAACTTTAGCCAGTTGGCTTACAGGAGTAACATCACCATAGCCAACTGTAGTGAGGGTTGTGAAACTGAAATACAACAGGTCAAAGGTTTGAATTCTCCCTCCTACATAGGTAAAAGCATCTGGATGAAATAAGTAGATCCCACTGTAGAACAAGAACCATAAATCCCCAATCAAAAGGAAAACGCAGATTCCGCCGACAATCGTATCGATCGTTACTTTGGTGCTCTCAAATAGCTTGCGGAGCATCAAGACAATGGACAAGATCAAAAAACCAATATAAATACTGTCCGCCATCAAAGCAGGAATCAGCCTGTGATAACTCGACTGGGTAAATAGGATGTAGATGCAATCAGAGACGAAGGCTAATCCAGCAATAACAATATAAAAATAGAACGCTCTTTTTTGGAGATAAAATGTCCTCACAATCAGAACAATAGCTGTCAGTAGAATGAGTGATAGGGTGATCTCCGCAGCTATCTCGCCGACTACTGCATAGGCCACAAACAGCAGCAGCAAAGTTAGGAGGAGGTGAGTATATTTGTGGTTGGTTAAGCTCTGCAAACAGATAATTTTCATGGATTGCTAGCTCCTTGCTTATGACAAATGATCAGAGAGATAGCGGGATGGATATACCTGGAGTTTTTCTTTAAGAAAGAGGTAGCTTAGGCTTTAGACAGAATCAGAGCTTGTTCGATTTTTCTAAAGGTTGATTCCAACAAACCTGGCGCTAAGTTGGGTTGGGGATAGGTGTCTGCGATAACGGCAGTAATGGCAAAGGTAGCGATGAGACGTTGGATGAATAACTGTTGTTGATGGTCAATCATGGCTATCGTTCTCCAGCTTTTCACGATTGGAGCAAGTAAGGGGTTAGGAGGGTTCAAAGCTGCTAATGAACAGCTTTGAACCAGATGCTGAGAGTGATGGGTGTGGAAGAAAGATTCTCTCGCCGGGATTACTGCCCTGTCGGTGCGGTAGCTGAAGTCGTAGAGCAGTTACATTGCAAGTGGTTGAGGTAGCTGTGAACGGAACCCAATAGTGAATTGACTTCTTTGACGTCTTTTTTAAGTTGGACGCCATCAATATAAAGTTGGGCCGTCGGGTAGTTCTGTAATAGCTCCAAAAGAGTTAGGCCATTGTTTTTACTGGCGGAGAGCACTAATGCACTTCGTAATGCCTGAACATTGGCGCGATCGCTCTTGGTGTGGACCACCTTTGCCAATTCTGAAAGCAGGAATTCTCCGGGGGCAGTGTTGAGTACGCCATCAACGGTGATCGGATCAACTTTGACGTCATAGGTTAGAAATTGCTGAGCCTCTTTGGGATCTTCCTTAGCAAGTTTCAGAAGTTCTGCTAATTCTCCAGTGGCTTTACCTGTAGAGGCTAAGGTTTCAAATTCTTTGATGGGCACACTACGAGCGAAGGGACCATAGGTCATGACGACTTCTTCCGCCGCGAAGGCAGCACTGGGCAGCAAGGCACCACAGCAAACGGTGCCAATGGTGAGCGCTGTAGAAAGGTGCTGGGTGAATAGACGGTTCAGGGACTGGAATGACAAAACCATTTTGTTTCTCCTTTCAATCAATATCTTGGTGTTTCAGCTATTTCTGATGATGAGTTTGCAGGCCACTATTTCTGAACCAATGGCAGATGACAGGCTGTCTTATTAGATGAGGTAAATTGTGTTTGAGCTAAAGGAAGCCTGGTTTGCCCCTTTGGACTACTTTGGGCGGTTTAGCAATGACACAGTATACCTTTGAGAAAGTCTGGAGCCGGGGTTGTGGAATCGCCTTTTTCAATGCCTTCTGCAAGTTGCTTGATTTGGTTGTAGTCCGTTTCAACTACTTTGAGGTCGATATTGATCGTGGAGGCCGGATAGTCTCGAATGACTTCAATGACGGAGATGTTGCCATCGGCCATCGCTTTTGTAACCGCTTTATCGAGATCTTCCAGCCCTTTAGATCCACTCTTGTAGACCATTTCATCAATTTGGTGGAGGACATATCTACCTTTGGGGCTGTGGATTAAGCGTTCAATAAAATAGGGAATTTTGATCTCTTTGGTGAGGAGTTCGCTCCATTGGGTAGGAACTTTTTGAGTGGTTTGAAAAAAGGTTTGAAGTGTTGGGGTTAGCTGACCTGATTGGGCAAAACTTTGCATCTCGGGCAAGGTAACGGTTACGGTATCGGAATTGTATTTAAGAGTGACTGACTCAGCCGCAGTGGCCCCTGTACCCACCAGCAAACTAACGCTGGTGCCTAGAACTGCTGCTGCCATCGCAATTCGTGGGCTGCAAGGGTAGGAACTAGATAGCGATCGCATTTTGGGAAAAATAGACATCACAAATTCTCCTATTCGTAGGAACAAATGGAAATATTCGACATTTGAAAGCATGGGGAATTAGAACGGACAGTGAACCGTTCTATCCCTTAGTGATTAATCATGAAGAGTGACTAATGGAAAGTGCTCCTCTCTTCTGGAAAGCCCTTTGATTAATGCTCAACTGGCTGATTGATTAACACAAGCTAAGCCTATTCATTTCCCCAAAGTTTTTCAGTAAGGTTAAAGTAATATCTTTTTTTGGGGCTCAACCGATTGAATTTTGAAGTAACTAAAAAGTAATCTTATTCGGGGAAAGGGGAAAAGGTATATTAGCGAATAAGCTAGTGGGCTAAAGACGAAGCCTGCCCGAGAAACAAGGAGTGGATGGGAGAAGGATTGAAACTAACGTCTGCTAATTACGAAGACTTCCTGAAGGATCTTAAGACCCGTATTCGGCAAGCCCAGGTCAAAGCAGTGCTTGCCGCCAATCAAGAACTCATCCTGCTTTATTGGTAGATTGGCAGGGATATCCTCCAGCGGCAGACCGAGGAGGGGTGGGGAATTAAGGTCATAGACCGACTGGCCCGTGACCTCAAGATGGAATTCCCTAAGATGAAAGGCTTTTCTTCCAGAAACCTCAAGTATATGAGGGCTTTAGCTGAGGTGTATCCAGACCAGAAAATTGTGTACCAGCTTGGTGCACAAATCCCGTGGAAACATAACTGAACCATCATTGATAAGGTTAAAGATCCAGAAGAACGGGTTTGGTATATACAAAAGACGATTGAAAATAGCTGGAGCCGAAGCGTTCTCACCCACCAAATAGATAGTAATCTCTTCAACCGCCAGGGGGATGCCCTAACCAACTTCGAGCAAACTTTACCTACACCTCAATCTGATTTGGCCCAAAGCCTTCTGAAGTCAGAATACAATCTTGAATTCCTGGAGCTAAAGGATAAGGTACACGAGCGGGAGCTTGAGCAGGCGCTTGTAAATCACATACAGAAGTTTTTGCTTGAGTTAGAGGTTGGCTTTGCCTTTATAGGACGCCAGTACCGCCTTGAGGTACAAGGGGATGAGTTCTTCATCGATCTGCTTTTTTACCATGTGCGGTTGCGATGTTATGTGGTGATAGAGCTTAAGACTACAGAGTTTAAGCCAAGGTACTCAGACCAAATATAGCGATTCTCAATCGAGTGAGGTACAGTAACAGCAGTGCGCAAACCAGTGCCGAATATCTGTGAGCGAGACAGCGTCAAATGCTTCTGAAATGG
>JANQPU010000375.1 GCA_028285315.1 Acaryochloris sp. IP29b_bin.176 | reverse complement strand
CACAACGAGTAGATCATATCGACTCACTTGCACCTGAAATTGAATCAGGGGTGTGGGGGCAATCTCACGGGCCTGCTGATAATAATCCAGCGCCTTCTGGGGGTCCCCCTGGCCCCGAAAGGTATGTCCTAAATTCAGAAGAATCGTACTGGTTAGGGCTGGCTGGTTCAGGGATTGGGCTGTGGTTAGAGCGGCTTCGAGTTGGTGCTGTGAACGCAACATATTACCTTCAGCCCGCGACACTTTCCCCAGATTCAACTGACCGATGGCCTTGGCGGGAGACGCAGGCTGTTGTTCAAGGGTCTGCATGAGTTGCACTAGCTGTTGTTGAGCTTGGCGTAGATAGCCCAGATCCTGAAGAGCTTGGATTTGATTCAACTGGGCCTTCAGGTTCCCCAAATCATCTCCAGCCCGTTGATAGACTGCAGCCGCTTGTTGCCAATCCTCAAGGGCTGAGCGCATATTGCCGCGAGTAAGAAACAAACTCGCCCTTGCATTCAGCACCTGGGCATGAAGAGCGGGCTGCTGGGCAACCAGTTCGGGGGTCAGTACCGCTTGGCTGGCGGCCATCGCTTCCCTTGCTTTATCCCACTCTCCAAGATGATGGTAGGCCAGCGCTAAATGGCTTTGAACGGAAGCATAAGCACCGGGATGCTTAGACTTGGATAGTTGGTTAACGGCTTGCGTCCAGTAGGTGATGGCTTCAGAATAGTTCACCCGCTGATAAGCCTGACGAGCCGCTTCCAGTAATTGGGGAAGTGAACGAGACGGCTCTCCCTGCAAATAATAGTCACCCCTAGCGGTCACCACTAGCCGCTTGGCTTCTTGCAAGACAGACTGAACCTCTGGAGGCGCTTGAGTTCTTAAATCCGATAAGAGATAACTGCCCACAGGGCGACTCGACGGCATCAGGGGCAACCCACCCCGGCCCGTTACCACAAACTGAGACTGCCCAGACCGAGGAACAGCACAGGCATCTGCCACTTGTGTACTGTTATCCAACACATTCTCGGGTAGCTCGGTGAGGGCATTGGCTGGATCCGTCTCAACGGTTTCAATGGTAATCTCGCCATTTACTCCCAATTGCGATGACGCAGAGATGTTGAGAAACTGTGGGCCAAAAATCGCATTCGTGAAGATCTTAATATCACCCCCATCCCCCTCAAAGGCATTGGCAATAATTTGATTGAGTTCACTCGGAAAAGCGATAATAAACTGAGCTGCGATATCAATATTGCCCCCATTCCCCAATCCTCCAGAATTTTCTGCAGAAATAATTGAACCCCCTTGAAGGGTCAAGAATCGGAGTAGCTGTGTCTCAGTCCCACCAATGATGATATTTCCCCCATTGGCATCCCCCCTAGCCACGGTTGAGATGCGACTGCCGTTGAGGAGTTGTAATGAATCTCGAACGATTAGGCTAATATCCGCCTGATTCCCTTCAACAGCTTCTGCCAGTAAAGCTGCATTATCCAGTACAACGTTATTGCCCTGAATAAATAAGCTCCCTGCAGCCCCTGCATTCGTACTGCTCACAGAAATTTGAGCCCCATTATTCACTGTGATACTCGAGGAAAAAATGTCCACATTGCCCGCATTGCCTTCCCCTGGAGAACTGGCAAAGATGCCACTTGGGAATCGCGAACCCGTGGAATCTAGGACAAAGGGAGAGTCAGCATCGCCTGGGAGCAGCGGGATCCGAGGCGACGATCCAGTGATAAAAATCCCTTGATTGGCAGAAATTGTAACATCCCCGCCATTTCCCTCTGACTCCGCAATGGTGGAAGCCGAAATTTGTCCCCCATCTCGTAGGGTTAGCCGTCCAGTTACCAAATCAATATCCCCACCCTGAAATGGTCCTGTGTTCTGTAATTGGGTAATAATCCGACTAGGCTGCCCATTCAATGTCCCTTGGAGCGTTACGGACTCCGTTGTGTTGATAAAAATATCGCCACCATTTCCCAATCCAAACGCTCCGGCATCAATAGTGGAGCCATTGGCAAGGATCAAATGGCGGGCATCAATGCGGAGATCACCACTCTCTCCCTCAAGAGAAGCATCTCGAATAGCCGTAGACAATTCTGCAATCCCAGCGAAATTGTCACGAGCCGCTGCGGGGTCTCCAACTAACCGAATAGCATCCCGAGCCCGAATCGTCAGGTCTCCCCCCTGAGCGTTCCCAAACACCGTTGAACCAATCAGCCCGCCAATCAACGTTAGATTCTGAGTATCAATCTCGATACTCCCACCCGTCCCGCCTATCGTCTCCGGCGGTAGACCCAGATCTTCAGGGATGAAGCTTACATCTGCAGTAATCCCAATGGGAGTTCGGCTGCGATCCCCCTCCTGATCTCCCCCTCGATCATCTATCAGAATATTTTTGGCACGAATCCGAATATTGCCGTCTGAGGTATTGGGACCGAATTTAGTAGTAGCAATATCACTATTTTGGCGAACCACCAAAGAATGAGTGGTGAGATTGATGTCCCCACCCGACGCTTGGGTGACAGAAGCTATTCTGGAACTCGAATTGAGACGAATGTCAGGGGCGTTGACAAATATGTCTCCAGCATCACTCTCAAACCCTTCAGCTAGACTGGATATTTCAGAGTCCCCATTCAAAAATAGGCGATTGGTAGCATTAATATGGATGTCACCCCCTTGACCGTCTTCCTCAACCAAAGTCTGGATGATGCTGTCCTTCAATTGAATATCCCCCGTCCCCTTGACCAGGATGCTCCCGCCTTGGGTATCAAATGAATCGACATCCTCGTTTAAACCTGCGATGAGCGTCGTTTCGATAAATGAGATATTCTGAGCCTGAAGGACAATATCTCCGTCGCCCTCACTCACCGTATCGACGTTTGAGTTATTGAAAAAGAGATTGGCCCGTCCCAAGGGTGGAACTGTCAGAAAATTTTGAGGCGTCGGTGCCTCTAGGTCAAAAGAAATGGTACCCGACTGTGAAAGTCCAGCGAGTCCAACGCGCCCTCCAGGTGCCAGTATATTGGCATCATTCAGCGTCACATCACCTCCCAATAAAACTAAGGGCTCTCCTATCCCAGCCCTCAGAGTTGCGCCATTGACTGCTATGGGCTGAGGATTAGCGCCCAACTGAACTCCGAGGGGCACCGAAACCGTGAGTAAGGGTGGGGCATTGGGATTCACCGCATTAAAGGAAGCACCATTGGCAAACAAGAATTGATCTGCAGTGGTGGCCACAAACGCTCCGGCCACATCCAACTGTGCGTTCGGGCCAAAAATAATCCCGCTTGGATTAGCCAAAAACAGGTTAGCAGGACCATCAACGCCTAGTAGACCATCAATATTGGATGGGAGTCCGCCCGTCACCCGAGTAATGATGTTATCCACAGAAGCTGGATTCTCAAAGAAAACGGTCTGTGTTGAATTGATACCAAATCGCTCAAAGCTATGAAACAGGGCGGTATTCCGCTGAGCCCCGCCATCAATCACTAAATCGTTGGCCGTTGCATCAGGCGAAACCACCGACTGTTCCGCTCCCAAGGTGTTGTCGGGGACAATCAATTGAGCCAGCGCCCTGTCTGAGAACAAAAGGGGGCTCAATGCAGCACCCATCCAGGGGACAACTGCCGTCACTTGCCTCAACCAATGTTGTATCAGGATGCGATCGCACCCAATCCTATTCATATCTGCATGATTTGTGAAGGTGGACTCAAGACGAGAGAACACAGCGTTCAATTTAAGGGCGTAGAGGGCGGATGGTTCAAGTTCACAGGCTGAGCCGATGGGCTTAAATTTGCATCATTTAGCCTGTCTGCAATGTTGACCAATGCTTGACGATGATTCTCCTTGACTTCTGACTGTGCTAGCTCCTTCAAAAGGGGCCGAAGCGGTTGGTAAGACTTGATTTCAGTCGCCTCCTTTAACAGCTCCCTGACCGTATCAAACCAATAGCCAGCCTCTGCAAATAGCGCTGCTTTTTGTTGTGGTGTGCGAGCTTGAGATAAGGCTTGTTTCAGCGCAGGAGAAGGCATCTCAACATCCATTTCAGCCACAAAAGACTTGTCGAAGAGATCACTACTCGTGTTGCAGGCCACACTTAACTGCACAAAGTACCGTTGGCCAGCCTGAAGATTAGACTTATCCGCTGGCAAAGTATATTGAACAAGTCCTGAAGAGGTTTCCACATATTCCAGCTCATGCAATAGGTCGGAACTTTGATCTGAATCGACGGTAAATAAGGAAATTTTGACGCGATAGGGAGCAGTTGAGGTGACAAACCAAGCCAAAGTGGGCGTCAAAGAACTGGTTCTCCCCACATGACGGAGTGGGGCTAAAAGCGTGATCGGAACAGTCTTTAACTGGTCTGATATCACCTGAGGATTGGATGGCTCCCGTTCCATTTGCCCCTCCAACGCATCGGATTTGGAGCGATCCTGGGTCAAGTCACAACCCCGAGAGCCGTTCGAGCCAAAGGACCCTTTCGGTGGATCACCGGTTGGCGGTTGATACCGTCGGGCCTCAGCAGGAGCGGAGAAGATCAAGACAAAGGCCACCAGCAGGCCCATCCGCAAACAGCAGTTAAAACGAGTGGATTTAGACCGTATTCGTCCAAGGGTAAGGGAGTTCATCAGCGTTGAATTGAGATGAGCATTAGCCATTTGTACAGACCTCACTTCGCACAGAGGATACAAAACGCGATCGCAATCTGCTCCGTCAGCCACTGAGCAGACCGATTATCCCGATCAGCAATCATGACTAAGTCCTGTTCTGTCCATTCCAGAGCTACCTCCTGCCAGGGTTCTAATGTCACTTGAGCGAGATATGCCAGTGTTGACGAACGGATGTAATGTCGGGTTCTCTCTAAAAGCATAGTAATACCTTGTCTATTTACCCGTTCTCAATTCTTCTGGTAAATCAAGGAATGCCACTTCCTCGTCATCGGGGTCAAAATCAATCACTTCTCGGCGGACCCATTCCTTAAATTGATGATGCATAAATGCCATTATTGTTTTGAACGATGGCAATGCATAGTTTGCCTGTTTGGCATGTCCAAAGTCATAAGACATATCGTGCCTCCCCCGTTATTTAGGTTGTTGAAATTACATTAATTGAGCGGACTTACAGAAAAAATCCCGTTATCATCAGGAAAATTCAGCAATCGTTCAGGTATTGAGAACAGAAAAGTTCAGGTTGTTCTTTAGAACAGAAACAAGATAAGAATTCTGCAGGGTTGAGTATCGTTTTATGGGCTCGCGTCACAGCACTTCGTTGTCCGCATAGCACTCGGTGAGGGAATCGGATTGAGATTGGAGATTTGGCATAAACTACGCCAACAATTAGCCCCACTCAAGCTTGTGGCGCTGCCCAGTCTACTCATTCTGGGTTTGATTCTGGGTGGACGATGGGCAGGAGCCCTGCAATATTTAGAATTGCAAGCCCTAGATGCTTTTCTGAAATATCAAACCGCAGAACCTGAAGACCAACGCATTCTGCTTGTGACGATCGATGAGGACAGCATTCGCTCTATTGGCCGCTATCCCATTCCCGATCAATACCTAGCCAAGCTATTGAATATCCTTCAGCAGCATCAGCCACGGGCCATTGGCCTCGACCTGTTTCGAGATTTACCCGTAGAGCCTGGTTCTGCTGACTTGGCTACCGCATTTCAAGAGATGGACAATCTATTCGGGATTGATGAGGTCCTCTCGAAAACAGTCAATCCACCACCCAGTTTACCCATAGAACGGGTGGGCTTCGCTGATGCACCCATTGATCAGGATGGTCGCCAACGTCGGGCTTTACTGGGAACCCAAACCCCAAAAGGCTTCCGCTTTTCTCTTGCGTTGCTATTGGCTGAGACCTATCTTGCGGCACAAGATATCCCCTTAGAAAATGGCCGCAAAGATACATCAACCATGAGATTTGGGTCTGCTGAAATTCCCCGCATTCGAGCCAACTTTGGTGGCTATATTCGTACCAATGCCGGGGGTGGGGACATGCAAATGCTGCTCAATTTTCGCAACGGTCCCCAAGCCTTTCAGGTTGTTTCATTGAAGGACATCCTCTCAGGTGAGTTGTCTCCCGATTGGGTCAAAAACCGTGTCGTCATTATTGGCGTCACCACGTCTAGCTTTCAGGATTATTCCCCCGCCGCTGTTCTCTCTGTGATCGACCCCCAGGAAAACTGGGTTTATGGCATTGAGCTACATGCTCATGCAGTTAGCCAAATCCTCAGCGCTACCTTGGATCAACGGCCTTTGATTAGCACCTGGTCTGATGGGGCAGAATACCTTTGCATTGTGCTCGGAGGGCTGGTTGGCATCCTCGTTGCTGCTTATATCCGATCGCCTCGGTATACGCTGCTTGCGATCGCACTCTGTACCATAATCGTGACTGGCCTCAGCTACCAAGCACTGATTTGGGGATGGTGGCTACCTGTGATTCCTACCCTAGCCAGCTTCTTACTCATTAGTCTTGGACTCGATGCGTTCTATCAATACGATCGCTTTATTCAAACCAAAGTCAAAGCCCAGCAACAAACCCTACGTATCCTAGAGCAGGCTAAAACCGATCTGGAAATTCAGGTGGCCCAACGCACCTCCGAACTTCAACAATCCAACCTAGAACTCAGCCAAGCCAAAGAAGCAGCGGAACTGGCCAGTCGCGCCAAAGGTAAATTCCTCGCCAAAATGAGTCACGAATTACGCACCCCCCTAAACGCGATTCTGGGATTCAGCCAAATGATGGCCCAGGACACCACGCTTTCTGAAGCGAACCACAAACGAAATCGCTTAATTCATCAAAGTGGCGAGCATTTGCTAGAACTAATCAACGATATTTTATCTCTGGCTAAGCTGGAGTCGGGAAAACAAGCCCTGCGGGAAGGCCCCTTCAAGCTCAGCACCTTAATTGAGACGGTTGAGGGTATTTTTCGGCTCCGTGTCGAACAAAAAGGATTAGCTTTTCAGGTTGAAACCATCCCTGGCCTACCATCTTACTTAGTTGGAGATGCTCAGAAACTCCGACAGGTCTTAATCAACTTATTGAGTAATGCCCTTAAATTTACTCATACCGGACATATTTCCTTACGCATTGATAGCATCCCAACAGCAGAAGGCTTAACCTTACGGTTTGAAGTCGAAGATACGGGTGAAGGGATTGCGGCTTCAGAGCTGCATAAACTGTTTATTCCCTTTGAACAAACCGAAAGTGGCGAAAAATCGAAGGCTGGAACAGGACTAGGTTTACCGATCAGTCAGCAGTTTGCCCATCTCATGGGGGGAGATATCAAAGTTTCGAGCCAAGTTGGGCAAGGATCTGTTTTTACTTTCACGGCCCAAGTCTCTCTCGCTGATAGCAACAATATCGTCAGCTCACAAAACGGTGCAGACGAGACAGCACTCAATTGGTCTGTACAACTGAATGCTAGGGTTGAACCAGAAGAACTTCCCTCGCCTACCTCGATGGCCGTAAGTCCAGAGGGTATTGAACAAGCCTTAAGATCAATGCCCTCTAGTTGGATAGATGACTTGCATCACGCCGCCTTACGGTTGAAGGGGAAGCAGGTGATTCAGCTTTTGGCAGAGATTCCCTCAGAGTATGAAGCAGTCTCCTTCCATTTAACTGATTTGGCCGAAAACTATGAGTATGCTCATATCACCGCACTCACAACCAAGCTAATGCAGGAATAACACTAAAGGCAGTTCCCATGAGCGATACCGATAATTCCAATGAACAGATTTTAGAATTTGCAGAAAACTTAATCCTGCAAAAAACCGAGACCTATTGCAGCGAACTCCAGCGGCGCATCCTCAGTACTGCTTTGCAGGGAGAACGCAAAACTTACGATCAACTGGCGGATGAATGTGGCTATTCTCCCAAATACGTCAAGCAAGATGTTGCTCCTAAACTTTGGCACCTGCTCTCCCAAACCTTGGATAGAAAAGTGTCTAAGTCCAATGTGCGGATCATCCTCACCCAGGAAATGCGCCATACCGCCCAGGCTCATACCCCATCTACTGCTTCCCCGCCAGCCCATCCCCCCCAAACCATCTCGATAACGGTACAATCTTCACCACAACCCGCTGACCTAGTAGGAAAAGTCAAAATTTTACTGGTCGATGATCAACCCCAAAATCTACGGCTACTCACCGATGTCCTGGAAGAGCAAGGCTACGAAATTCTACAGGCCCTCAACGGTACCGTCGCTCTCCAAGCCGTGTCTCTCGACCAACCACAGTTGATTTTATTAGATATTCAAATGCCGGAAATAGATGGTTACACTGTCTGTCAACAGCTGAAGGCCGACCCATCCACAACCGATATTCCCGTCATCTTTGTCAGTGCCTTGGATGAATCTTGGGATAAGGTTAAAGCTTTTTCGGTCGGGGGAGTGGACTACATCACCAAACCGTTTAAAGTCGTAGAAGTATTAGCTCGGGTTCAAAACCAACTTACAATTCAGCGACTTCAGCAAGCGCTACGGACCCAGAACGCTCAGCTCCAACAAGCCAATCTGGAATTGCAACGGTTAGCTGCTTTGGACGACTTGACTCAGGTCGCTAATCGCCGCCGCTTTGATGCCTATTTGTTCACCACTTGGCAAGAAGCGATTAAAGGCCAACAGATCTTAAGCTTAATGCTGTGTCAACTCGACCATTTTAACTTTTATGGTCCAGGGGGCAGTCCTCAACAGGGGGACCAATATTTGCATGAAATTGCTCAAATCATCAAGCAAACCATACAAGACCCCAATGCTCTCGTCTGCCGTTACGGCACCATTAGCTTTGCCATTGTTTTGCCCCAACTGACTGCTGCTCAAACGAAGGCAATCGCTCAGGAGTTATTAAAACAAGTCGAGGCAGTGGGGCCTATTCCCATCACAATAAGCATTGGTACTACTACCATTCAGCCCACACCCGAAATTGGAATTGAAGCATTTATTGAGGCTGGTGATCTCAATTTACAGCAAGCTCGCAACAGCGGCGGTAATTGTGTAGTTGCTGATGGTTGAATCCCAACATGAGTTCATCTCGATTTGCGGATATTTCTAAACTTTTTCACTACGATACGGTAGCCCAATTAGAGGCATTTATTACTGAGCCAATTTCAAACCTGAAAGACTTTCATTACACAACCTGAACTCTTTCCTGAATAAACCTGAAGTTCTAAGTCTGTTTTCTGCCTGGACAGTTTGTAAAAGTGAGGTCAACTAACACTCACACCGGGGGATTCGTTATGGACAAGGCTAAACGACTTCTATCCTTTGCCAATACCTTGGTGGAGGGGAGAACGGGTACTGATCTTAGCAATCTACAACGGCTCATCTTGCTCACGACCCTACAGGGAGTTAAGACTAGCTACAAAGACATTGCTGAAGCCCACAATTACTCTCCTCGATACTTACGCCAAGATATTGCGCCCAAACTCTGGCAGCAATTGTCTCAGGTGCTGGCCTGTAAAGTGTCGAAGCGTAACGTCAGAGTGGTTTTAGAACGTGAGATGGAGTGCCAAGGGTTAAACGAGACTGTTTTACCAGAAAGCCGAAGGCAATTGCTGCAGGGGGCAATTACGTCCTCTCTCTCTCCCTCAGCGGTTACCATGCCTTCACCCATAACCGAACTCGAAAAGGGCACGATTCTCCTCGTTGACGACCAGCCAGAAAATTTGATGCTGCTGTCCCATCTCTTGGAAGAGGAGGGGCATGACGTGCGGCAGGCGATTAGTGGATCAGTCGCATTGCAAACAACGGAATGTAGCGTGCTCGATCTCATTTTGCTGGATATCATCATGCCTGAGATGGATGGCTACTCAGTGTGCCAGCACCTGAGAGAAAATTCCGCTACTCAGGACATTCCAGTGATTTTCATCAGTTCACTGGATGAATCTTGGCACAAGGTGAAAGCCTTCACCGTTGGCGGTAATGACTACATTACCAAGCCCTTCAAAACTATTGAGGTATTGGCCCGAGTCCAGAATCAATTGAAGGTGCGACGGTTGCAGAAAATGTTGAAAGAAACAGAACATCATTTACAGGCGGCCCTACAGGAAATAGAAGCCGTGGAAAAATCGCCCTTGCGTAATGGGGTTGTCTGACGATTCTCTTTCCTTCTGAACTTGGGAAAGCCCACCGTTGCTCCTTTTCGATTTCCTTTTGCACGAATCGTTGTCCGACCCTAATATCGTACTCAAGAACTGAGCTTCAAGCCCAAAATTTAGTGAAAAATCTCGTGGATTTTCTGCCCCTTTGGAATGTTCTTTAGCCTGACATATTACCTGACAAACCTGGTACATCACCTGACAGTTTCCGCCTAGCTTCTGTTAGAAAAAATTGTGATAGTAGGTTCAACAATGATGGTCAATCAGTCAAAGACTACCCGCTAGACCAACTCACTACCCAGGAGGTATGGAAGCGAAAACCCATCTAATACCAATTCGGCATAATTTTGACCTATGTTAGGGGAAATCAATAGTCGATAC
The DNA here is from genome assembly GCA_028285315.1 of Acaryochloris sp. IP29b_bin.176. GTDB lineage: Bacteria > Cyanobacteriota > Cyanobacteriia > Thermosynechococcales > Thermosynechococcaceae > Acaryochloris. The sequence continues at coordinate 43 of JANQPU010000375.1, read as the reverse complement.
TTGAATTCCCCTATGCCCAGTGTTTTGAAAATAGAGATTGCAG
>JANQPU010000373.1 GCA_028285315.1 Acaryochloris sp. IP29b_bin.176 | reverse complement strand
GATATTCGCTTCGCTATGTCAGTGGTCAGGTTACACTTTATCGCATATCCCAAACCTAACCATCACAATACTTTCAAGACTTGTGGGTAAGGCATAGTTCTCTTGCTACATTGACTGATTCTGGCAAGTTGTGTACATATAGTAAGTCAACTTGTTCAATTTCCTCACTTTCTATTGCTACTCGGCAATCATCAATAATATCCCTAAGCATTGTAGGAACTTCTTGCAGATTTCCTGATAGTAACCAAGCTGATGCTGTATTTAGGTCAGATGCTTTGTTGGCCTTTGCTTTATCAACTTTTTTAGAAGAATAATACCCTTGGGCAAAGACTATCTTCTTCAAATCTGGATCCATGCGGATAAAGTCGATTTTTTTATCATCTCCACCATCTGTAAGAGACTCAGAAGCTAATTCTTCTGGATCTGGGTGATCAAGATAAAGAGCCATTGACCAAGCTAGATAGGCAGCATCTTCACCTAGCTTATGAATCAGATCAGATTTCGCTTTAAAAGCGTTAAGGTAATTCACCATATTTGGTTTGTTAGGATAAGCGAGAAACTCCCTATATTTTATCCATGCTGAATTTAAGCTTAGGTATCAACTGCTCATATAGCACGATTATCGACGCTTCCAGTGGCTGATAAATAGTACTCCAGTTCTGTAGGAACAACTTCCAGATTCAATCTTGAGTTTATAGATGTTAGGCTCATGAAAAATGAATTTACCAATGCGAGTTAGGCTTATTGAGGTAAATATCCTTCGACTAGACAATCTTCACCCACAATATGCCACCGCACCCGTTCCAGTTGTAGGGCTTCCGTCATTTTATTGAAACCCAAATCTCCCACAGGGGAAGGGGCATCTTGACCCCCCACAATTTTGGGGGCAATAAATGCCAGGACTTTTTGCACAGAACCATCTGCGATCGCACGTGCAGACAGCGTCCCCCCACATTCCCAAAGAACTGATAATAACTCTTTCTGCCCCAAATATGCCATTGCCGTTTGCGGCGTTAGCTCCTCTAAATTGATCACCTTTACACCCTGCTGTTCCAGATATGCCTGTTGGTCAGCATTAGGATGGCCCTGGGTCAGCACCATCGTGGGAGCCACTTCAGTTTCCCAAAGGTGAGCGGTTGGCGGTAAATCAAGGGTTCGACTCAACACCACTCGCAGCGGATTGTGTGGTGGCCTACTCGCATCGGCATGATGATGAATCGTTAAATGGGGATTATCGCGACGAACGGTGTTCCCACCTACAATCACCGCATCACAGGTTGCTCGCAGTTGATGGACATGGGTACGGGCAATTTCTTTGGTAATCCATGCACTATGACCGGCTGTTGTTGCAATTTTGCCATCCAACGTCATGGCATATTTGAGAATGCCAAAGGGACGCTGATAGAGCACCCGATGGACAAAAGCCTCATTTACTCGTTGGCACTCAGCCTCTTCCACCCCTACAATCACCTGAATACCCGCAGCCCGTAACCGTTCAATTCCCTTGCCAGATACCCTTGGATCGGGATCTACCATCCCTACAACAACCGTCGCGACCTCCGCTTTCACTAACGCCTCTGAACAGGGAGGGGTGCGACCAAAATGATTGCAAGGCTCTAAATTCACGTAAGCCGTTGCTCCCTTTGCTTTTTCACCTGCTGCTCTAAGGGCAAACACTTCTGCATGGGGTTCTCCAGCCTTGGGATGATAGCCTTCACCCACAATTTCTCCATCCCGCTCAATCACGCACCCCACCAGCGGATTAGGAGCGGTAAAACCCGCCGCCTGCTGGGCGAGGTGTAAACATCGCTGCATCATCTGTTGATGGTGTGGGTTGCTGTTCGCAGTACCAGTGGGGGGAGAGGGCTGGTCTGACAAAGGATGAATCTCCACGACGGCCATTCACTCAATCAATGTGATTACAGAGGGGCAGGCATATCCCTCCTCTAGTTGAGCGTAACGTGGAATGGCGCTGAGGCGGTATCAATCCAACCGCTTTCTCAGAAACTGCAACAAATTGAACCCTGATGCCCAACCATCCATGAGTACACTAGAAGGCATGATTCAGGATCAAAGTAACCGACCGGGGCAAATATGATTACCCCTCTCCTATCTCTGTTCTGCGTAGGAGTTGCCTATGGTTTATTGGGTTGGCACCTCTCGGCCTATCATATTGGCTGGGCCATGGGGTCTTGGTTTGTGGCCATTACCCTAACGATCTTGCTGTTTTGGGGCGAGGAAGTTACTAAGCGGATGTTCCGTTTAGGGCCCAGAGGGGTAATATCCATGCTCATTTTGAGTGGCATCATCACAATGGCTGTGGCAGCCTCTACCCTCTTTGGTATGATAGTTGTCCTCTTCGCGTCCCAAACCCTAGCGCGATTAGAACTACAATCGGCTGGCCTCAGTCGACGGCTGACGCTTTTGCTGATGGTTGTTTTGTCAATTGGAATGCTCAGTATCGGCTGGATTGTGGGCAAGAGCTATTATCCCAGTAGCGAATATTGGTTAACCTCGTTTCTAATTTAGGGGGCATATTACATACAGCAATCATAAGGGCAATACGCAATAAAAAAGGGAAGCAATGAATTACTCCCCTTAACAGCCTTAGGAATGTTTCCTGCGGCTGAGTTATAACGAAGGCCTGTTAACGGTTTATTTATAAATAAACGACTTAATTAAAATGCGTGTTGCTTACTTAAAACCGACCGCTGCTTGCCAGACAAAGGCGAGCGCCAAAAAGAAAAGTGGAATAACAGGCATGACATCCACAATCGGGCTAAAAACGGAGAAGGCTTCAGGTAGTTTCGCCAACAGCAGAACTGCTTCCATGAATAAATGTTCCTTCCAACACAGCTTTTTGAATCGCTAAATATCTTAACATGAAACCTGC
>JANQPU010000369.1 GCA_028285315.1 Acaryochloris sp. IP29b_bin.176 | reverse complement strand
CTAAAGGCTGGAGCCATTTTAGTCTGTGTCGATGGAAGGACAAGCAGTGAAAGGGTTTCAGGTAATTTTGCCCACGGAATAAAACCCGAAACCAGTTGAAGAGAAGAGGTTGAGTGGCCTGGGAAAAACAAGTGCATTTTCCTTGAGCCAGAAAAATTATTTGTCTTGCTGATCTGCCAGTTCCCGTAATCGCTCTAAATCTAGGAGTTGAATTTGCATTCCCTGAACGTCCAACAAACTTTCGCGCTTGAGTTTGGCAAAGACTCGCGATAAGGTTTCTGGAATGGTGCCGAGCCTTGCTGCGAGTTGTCCTTTTGAGAGATCAAGTGTAACCGTCTCGGCAGAATTGGCTTGCTGACTGAGTTGGAGTAAATAGTTTGCCAGCCGAGTGGGAACTTCGCACAACGTTAAATTGTCAACTAGATTGGAAAAATGGCGGAGATGTCGCGCAAAACTTTTAAGTAGGTTGATGGCCAGATCAGATTGCTGCTCGAGTAGTTGCAAGAAGGGTTGTCGAGGAAAGAACAAGACTATTGCGGGTTCAATGGCCGAGGCTGATGCAGGGTAGGGTTTCCCATCCAGAGCGGGAACTTCGGCAAAATGGTCAAACTCACTAAAGATATGCAGAATTTGCTCACGACCATCTTTTGCCAACTTAAAGATTTTGATGCGGCCCGACTGAACGATGAAAAACCCAGCCCCTGTATCTCCTTGCTGAAAGAGGCTTTCATCCTTGTCGTAAAACTGGAGAATAGCGATTGTTGCCAGTTTTACCAACTGAGATTCAGGTAATCCGCTAAAGAGCATCGTCTGCCCTAAAAATGCAGTCAATTCAGAGGATGTGTTTTGCAGTGTATTAGTCATGTGTCCACAGCAAGAACTGTGCTCTAGCTTACGGTGTAGCAACGATCAAAATCGAAAGAAAAGCTAAAATCTCAACTAATTGGTTGCATTTTTGACCTAAGTCAAAGCTTGTTAGAGGTGCTGATTTGTAGAGTGGAAACAAGGTTTTAGGAGATCTTAAGCCATGTTTTGTGAACAATGTGAACAGACGGCCAGTGGTGATGGCTGCCATCAATTTGGTGCTTGTGGCAAAAGTCCTCAAGTAAACGCTGTACAGGACTTACTCATTCACTGTCTACGAGGGCTTGCTCCTGTTGCACTGCAAGCGAAAGAGGAAGGCATTGATACCTACACGGCTGATGTCTTCACCTGTGAAGCACTATTTGCCACCATGACCAATGTGAATTTTAATACTCGACGCTTTACCAGCTATATTCAACAGGCGATCGCCCTACGCGAATCTCTGAAAGAACAACTTCAGAGGTTATCGAAAAAAACGATCTGGCCAGAGATTACCACCTTTCAACCCGATTTTAACGATAGCTTGGTCGAACAGGGACAAGAGGTGGCCCTGAAGTTTATTAGCCAAGTCGGTAAAGATGCGGTGGATATCTTTTCCCTGAAGCTGACCGTGTTGTATGGCATTAAGGGAACCGCTTCTTATGCCTTCCATGCCTATGAAGTGGGACAAGAGGACGAAGCAGTCTACCGCTTTATCTATCAAGCTCTGGCAGCGCTTGATGACCATAACCTGACTCTAGAGGAGTGGGTCAAACTGGCCTTGCAGGTGGGTGCAACAAATTTCCGGGCGATGGAATTGCTGGATGCAGGTCATACCAACACCTTTGGTCATCCCATTCCCACGTCGGTGCCGCTCAACCCTCAGGTGGGGAAAGCGATTTTAGTGTCGGGTCATGATATCCGCCAACTTAATGCTATCTTGCAGCAAACGGCTGATAAGGGAATTACGGTCTATACCCACGGCGAACTGCTCCCTGCCCACGGCTATCCCCAGTTGAAGCAAGCCTACCCCCACCTCTATGGGCACTATGGGACCGCTTGGCAAAACCAGACACGAGACTTCGCGAAATTCCCCGGTGCGATCGTGGTGACGACAAACTGTCTGATGCCCACCCATGATGACTACAACGACAAGCTGTTTAGCATCGGTCCTGTGGGATATCCGCATCTCACTCACCTTCCCGCCGGGGAGAATGGCATTCCTGACTACACGCCTGCGATTGAGAAAGCCCTGTCCTTGCCAGGTTTTATGGAAGAATCACCAGCTAAATCGGTTACCGTGGGCTTTGCGCATAATGCAGTGCTGGGTGTTGCAGATACCGTGATTGATGCTGTCAAACAAGGCAAAATTCGGCACTTCTTCCTGGTGGGTGGTTGTGATGGAGCTAAGCCAGGTCGTACTTACTACACGGAGTTTGTTGAACAGGTGCCGGATGATTGCATCGTGCTAACGCTGGCCTGTGGGAAGTTTCGCTTCTTTGACCAAGATTTGGGCCAGATCGAAGGGTTACCCCGACTGATGGATGTGGGACAGTGCAATGATGCTTACTCGGCCATTCAAATTGCGATCGCATTGGCCAACGCTTTTGAGATAGATGTCAACGAATTACCGCTCTCTATGATTTTGTCCTGGTATGAGCAGAAGGCGGTGGCCATATTATTGACACTGCTGCATCTCGGCATCAAGGATATTCGTCTGGGACCAACCCTTCCAGCATTTATCTCGCCCAACGTACTCAAACTCCTGTCGGACACATATCAACTGAAGCCCATTACAACACCGGCTGCCGATTTAGCAGCTTGCCTGTCCTAACAAGTTCAGTGGGGATCGAGCAATAGTGCAACGATAAGGCCAGAAGTCTGGCCTTATCGTTGCGGGTGGGGTTTGGATGCTCGCTAAAGAGGACTTCAGATATTGCCACCTTCATCTCGATGGTTCAGTTTCACATGGGTTCCCGTACCACCGGATTTGACCATCGCACTGCTCAACGATGAGGGTAGACCTTGCCTGTAAGGTTTTAGTGATCAACCTGAACCTTCTGAGATTGGGTAACCCTACCCTCTGGATGGTTCACTTCTTGGGACTTAGAAGCTCTACAAGACAAAGGTTTCGTCTGAAAACATAGGTTATGGTTTAAATGCCCCCGCTGGTCCTATTAGTTTAGGAGTGTTGAATGAGCAAATTTATCCCAGGATGCACCAAAACCCATTTAGTCTCAGGGGATATTTTTTAACTTGCCACCTCAGAAGCGAACTCGGAAATCAGCAGGCAATGATCGCTACTATGCTGCGCTAAAACAGAGATATCGAAAAACGCAGCAAGAACTTTTTCTAGGGCTATTAGCGCTGATCAGCGTCATCCTGGCCGGAACCCTTTGGTATCGGTTTGTTGAGGGTTGGCGCTTTATAGAAGCACTCTATATGACCGTCATTACCCTAGCAACGGTAGGCTTTACTGAAGTTCAGCCCCTGAGCGATCGCGGCCGACTTTTCACGATTTTACTGATCGCTTTAGGGATTGTTGCTGTTGGATATATCGTTAACCGATTTACAGCTGCGATTGTGGGAGGCTATTTTCAAGAAGGAATGCGTTTGAAGCAGCGCCGTAAACTGATGCAAGAACTGTCTCAACACTATATTCTGTGTGGATTTGGGAGAACAGGGCGTCAAATTGCAGAAGAGTTTTCTCTCCAGAAGATTCCGTTTGTGGTGGTAGATGCCGATGAGGAAGTGGTGCAGCGGGCGCAGCAGTTGGGTTTTATGGCTGTGCAGGGGGATGCAACCCAAGATAATACTCTCCATTTACTGAAGATTGAGTCGGCGGTTTGTCTGATTTCTGCCTTAATGTCGGATGCTGAAAACCTATATACAGTGCTCTCGGCCAGAACGCTCAATCCAAATATTCGGATCATTTCCCGAGCGAGTAGCGAAGATGCTATCCAAAAATTACAACGCGTGGGGTCAGATGCTGTGATCTCGCCCTATGTAACGGGTGGCAAGCGCATGGCTGCTGCCGCGCTGCGTCCTCAAGTGATGGATTTTATGGATGGTATTTTTTCAGGTGATGCTCATACTTACTACATGGAAGAGTTTTTGCTCGATCCACTGGTCTGCTCTCAAATCGGCCAAACCCTTGAAGAATCACAATTGCGATCGCTGACGGGGGTTTTGATTGTAGCCATCCGGCGAGATCAAGGCGAACTGATTATCGGGCCGACTGCAGAGGTACAACTAAAGGCGAGAGATTTTCTGATCTGTTTAGGTACTGCTGAGCAGCTTCAAATTATGAACCGCACGCTTTGCCCCATTAATCCAAGCCACTTGAAGCGGCCTATCTAAAATCAACGCCACAGCTCAGTTCGGGTTAGCCTATTTTTGAATTGCTTCTATGCAGGAATGTAGGTTTTAGCCTACGCAAGAAGCAGGGTTTTAGCTTATCCCGAACTCAGGTTAATTGAACTTTTCTGGGTAGCTATTTTGTATCTTGAGTGAGACGTGCTCTAGGGATCTATTGGGCGTCGTTGGTGTGGGGCTCAACCTCCGCTAATACCTGATCCGGCAGAGCATAGGAACTCGCTAACGTTTTTTCATCCCCTTCTAATATCTCTGGAAAACAAATCTGTGGTAACACAGCTACAGCAAAGGTTTCTTGGACTGCATCTTCAAACCGTAAGAAGCCCACAATTTCTCCCGTATGGATGTGAATCACCCAAACCCCACAGGTGCGCTCTTTAAGCCTATTCGTCAACGGGATACCGCTAAAGACCGCCGACTCTCGAACCTGGGACAAACCAACAAAAGCTAGTGGACCATAAAAATCTAGACCACGAGTGAATCCAGGGAGTTCAGCTACTGTCGTTAACTGTCCTGTGTTCAGATCGACCGTCGCCACAGACCCATTGCCAGACTCTAAAACCCATAGCTTGCCCGCATACCAACGGGGCGAGTGGGGCATCGATAGTCCTTGGCAAAGTACCTCACTCGTAGCAACGTCCATCAGGATGCCGCCCGCGGCTTTGTCCGGTCGCCAGCCTTGGGCGGTATTGGTGGTTCCCAAGGCCGTTACATATTTGGGCTGATGATCCACAACCGCTAAACCATTTAAATGACAGCGATCTTCTGCAGCTAACCCAGTTATAAAGGGAGGACGCCAGCGAGGGACAAAGCTATAGGCATTGTCTAAGGTACAGAGACAAGAAAACCGAGTATTGACGACCCACAATTCTTCTGCTGCCCAGGCCATTTCATGAATATCGATATCGCCCGTAAAGTGGATATTACGAGGGATATAGCAGGCATCATGTTTGCCAACGGGGTCGAGTTGAGCCCCGACCACGGGCATATTGTAAAGTTCGGTGAGTTGATAGGCTTCGCCAATCGCCATGCGGGTAGCGTTGGCGACCAACCCCATCGGGCGTCGAAAGTGACGAAAGTGGGTATTGAGTTGATCTCCGTCAGCCCGCACCAAGATGACTTTTCCTGCTTGATAGGTGGACACTACTAGTGAGAATTGATTCTGGCTTAAGAGCTGAGCTAGATTGGATGTATACACACTCCGTAGGGGAGCGTCATTAGCTTCTGTTGCAGAATCAGGTGAGGTCATTCTTTCTCGGAGCAGCAGTTTCTAATCCTAGGGACAACTGGCCACATTCGTAAAGGGTGCAGGGGGAGTGCCGGGTGGAACCAAAGTGCCGTCAAAGCTGAAGGCGGCATTGTTATTGTCGGCACTGATAGTCGCTAAATTCACAACCTGGAAAGTGTTTCCTTCAGAGATTAAGTTAAAGTCTGTTCCACCGGCCATAGCGAAGCCAGGACGATCACTACGGTTGTCTGAAATGGATGTACAGATAGGATTTGTGTCATTGTTCCGTATCCGCACATTATTTTGGCCTGCCTGAATGACATTGTTGGAGATGTTAGCTGTGTTAATTCGACTGGCATAATAACTGTCAGCGGTGACAACAATGCCTCCAGAATTGGCAACATTATTGCCCGTAATGTTAGCTGTATTAATCGTGCTGTAGTAGTAAGACTCAACAAAAATGCCATCAGCATTGTTGGCAGAAGTTGTGACGGTATTGCCCGTAATGTTGGCTGTATTAATAGTGCTGTAGGAGGCGGAGCTAACATAAATACCATCAGCATTGTTAGCAGAAGTGGTAACGGTATTACCAGTGATGTTAGCTGTAGTGATCGTGCTATCAGTGAGAACGACAAAGATGCTTTCATCGACGGTTGCGATATTATTGTCACTAATGCTGGCAGTATTGATTCCAGAGCCATTACGTAGGCGGAGAGAAATTCCATCTGAACTATTGCCAGTTAGTGTCAAAGTATTTCCTGTAACAGAAGCTGACGTGATTGTACTGTTGTCTAGTCCGATAAAGATTCCGTCAGCATCTTCTTGATCCGATGTAAAGGTATTCCCAGAAACGGTGGCAGTCGAAATCGCACTGTTGTCAAGAGTGACAATAATGCCCCGTGCATCATCGTCTCCTGCTGCTGTGATGATATTGTCGGAAATAGTAGCATTTGTAATAGTGCTATTATTTCTGACGCGGGCAAAAATAGCTGTTAGATCTTCATCGTCTAATAACGATATGCTATTGCCTGTAATATTGGCTGTATTAATCGAACTATTATCAATTGATAAAACATAAATACCATAGGTGTCTTCGCGCAACATTGTCACAGTGTTACCTGTGATATTGGCTGTATTAAGGGTGCTATTGTCAGCAGACAAAACGAAAATGCTACCTATAGATAGTTCATCCACTGATACGGTATTCCCCGAAATCGTAGCTGTGTCAACCTGACCGTTGGTATAGACATTGAGCGCAATACCGCTTGATTCTGAACCATTAATCTCGCTTACCGTATTATTCGAGATGGTTACTGAGTTGATTAGACCATTGTTGTAAACATCAACATCAATCCCATCTTCACCCACATTGCTAACCGTATTACCCGAAATCAATACGCTGTTGAGATTGGTGTTGTCCTGGCCTAGGTCAATCCCATCATCCGTCGTTTGGGAGATCGTATTATTCGTAATCGTCAGGGTCGAGTGACAGGTCACCCTGTCACCCTCCCGTTCAAAACCGTGCTTGCCACTTTCACGGCACACGGCTCCTCAACAATACGGCTGTTGTC
>JANQPU010000348.1 GCA_028285315.1 Acaryochloris sp. IP29b_bin.176 | reverse complement strand
CTGGCCCATACGGTGTGCTGTTTTCTCAACCACCAAGCGGGGCGGGAGTTGCTGCACTTTGACACGCTTGTCATTGATTAGTCGCACATCGCCTTAGATATGTTCCGAATACCCGTGTACACCCTATACTCGGGGTGAAAGATAAGTTTCGATCATGGGTCATGAACCAGCGCTTATCTACGAATGCGCTCCCTTTGTATGTTCAAATTGCCGACGAATTGCGGCGAAATATTCAGTCATCGGTCTATCGAGCGGGAGAACAGTTACCCACAGAATCTGAACTCAGCAATCGCTTTGGAGTCAACCGCCATACGCTGCGTCGGGCGATCGATATTCTTAAGAATGAGGGGTTACTACGGGTCGATCGTGGACGGGGCACCTTTGTGGCAGCTCAACCCATTGCCCTCGCCATCAACAAGCGTGTTCGCTACAACGAAGCCCTTAAGGCTCAAGGACTCAAAGTGGCCCATCAAACCTTGCGTGTTTTGGAGCAGGGGGCTGAAGGGGCCGTTGGCAAAAATCTGGAGCTTGAGGAGGGAGATCGCGTCATTTTGCTGGAGCGTCTCAGCGTAGTGGACGATGCCCCCATTAGCCTATCGAGTAGTTACTTCCCCAGCGATCACTTCCCAAACTTGCTACAGCATTGCCAGCACTATCAGTCCATCTCCAACATGTTGGACCAGGAATATAACTGCGATCATATTCGTCTCAAAACACGCATTTCAGCTCGTGCCGTTTTGCCCCGAGATGCTCGGCACTTGGCGTTACCCCAGCATGCCCCAATCTTATTGACCGAATCCATCAACATCAACCAACATGGCCAGAAGATTGAGTATGGTGTGACCCGCTTTCGGGGGGACTTAATGGAGCTGGTGTTTGAAACTAATCCAGCACCTTAACGGACCTCGTTGACTACCTAGACTTAATATCTGCTTTAACTGAGCTTAAAGATCATTTTGGATAATTAATTCCGAGCTTATTGGTGTGGATGTCTAGATGTTGTTGTGTTTGACTCCCACATCTGTCCAGTTCGATGTTCTTAACTTCAGCTCAGGGGGAGCGGCAAGTTTACATGACACATGTTCAATCTCCCCCAATGAGTCCAGTGATTTATGTTCGTGGGTTAGCAAAATCTTTCAAGGGAAAACTGGCACTGCAAGATATCAATCTATCCATTGCCGATGGCGAAATGGTTGCGTTGGTGGGTGCCTCAGGATCAGGGAAATCCACACTCTTAAGAGCACTCAACGGGCTTCACTGCTCCGATTGTGGATTGATTGAAGTGGGTGGAATGCAGGTTCAATCCGAAGGGCGACTGCATTCTAGAGTACCCATGGTCCGTAGCCGCATGGGATTTATCTTCCAGCAATTTAACTTGGTCAAGCGATTGACGGTTCTGGAAAATGTCTTGATTGGTCATCTCGCCAAAACGTCACTGATACGTTCATTCTTGAGACAGTTTACTCAAGCGGAGAAGGCCCAAGCCCTCGCAGCGCTAGAAACGGTCGGAATTTTGGAACAGGCTTATAAGCGAGCAGCAGATTTATCGGGGGGGCAACAGCAACGGGTGGCGATCGCCCGCTGCTTGATGCAAGGGGCACAAATCATTTTGGCGGACGAGCCCATCGCCTCCCTAGACCCAGAATCAGCCCGTAAGGTGATGGAGCTGTTGACTTGGCTAAATCAGGAGCAGGGGATTACCATCGTTTGCTCCCTCCATCAAGTTCAAATGGTACAGCGATACTTCAAGCGCTCCGTGGCACTCAAAGACGGCATCATTCGCTTTGATGGTCTGACGACTGACCTAGACCACGAACGGCTTTCTCAAATCTATGGTTCATCCCTGGATGAGTTAGTGGTTCGTGGTCATGGGGAAGTGTTCGTGAAAACCTAGCACCTCAAACCGTTGCTCATGCGTTCTGATCAATTATCCTGGTGACTCCTATGTTCAAAGCGTCTCTATTTAACTTATCGGTGCGTAAGCCAACGGCTTGCATAAGCTTAGTTCTGCTCGGCTTGATCACCCTGACTAGCTGTGAGAACAGCCCCTCAGAAATGGCAGACAATACGGGTGGTGCTGAACTTTGCGCCCCGGAATTAGCTGAGGTCGAATTCGGCATCATTTCCACGGAATCTCAAGACAATCTCAAAACCACTTGGGAACCATTCCTAGCGGATATGACCGAGTCATTGGGGCGTCCAGTCAAAGGGTTCTATGCCACCGATTATGCGGGTGTTATCGAAGCCATGGGGGCCAATAAGATTCAGCTTGCCTGGTATGGAGGGAAGTCCTACATCGAAGCCGCAAAGCGCTCCAATGCAGAGGCTTTTGCCCAAACCGTTTCCCTGGATGGGTCTAAGGGGTACTACTCTCACCTGATTACCAACAAAGAGAATGCCATTGTGAAAAACATTGACCTGGAAAAGGGCAATGGTGATCAGTACGTTATCAAAAATGCTAAGGATTTAACCTTTGCGTTCAATGACCCCAACTCGACTTCAGGGTTTCTAGTACCCACCTACTATGTCTTTGCTAAGAATGGGGCGAATGCAGAAAAAATATTCTCTGAATTGGTGTTTTCTGGCAGCCATGAGGCAACGGCATTAGCCGTGGCTAACAATCAAGTTGACGTGGCCACGAACAATAACGAGAATCTGGATCGGCTCAAAGAAACGGACCCCGAAGCCCTAGATAAAATTCAGGTTATCTGGACCTCGCCCGTAATTCCCAGCGACCCCCTTGCCTATCGCAAAGATCTTCCGAACTGCATGAAGACGGCTATCCAAGACTTTATGTTCAATTATGACAACCAGGAAGTGTTGACTGCCCTGCAGTGGAAAGGGTTAGACCCGGCCTCGGATGCGGACTGGAATACCATTCGGGAGCTGCAAATTGCCAAGGATATTCTGGAAATCCAGAATAATGAAAAGCTGGCCGCGGCTGACAAAGACAAGCGAGTCACTGAACTCGAAGACCAGCTCAAATCACTGCAGTAAAAGCACAGCACTCCTCATGCATTCTCAGACGCTGAGGTTTTGACGATCATCTTTCCTCCCAACCTCAGCGGTCTCCTTAGGTCGCTTTTTGTTTCTCTGTTTTTTTCCTTGACAGCTCCCATGCCCCAGTCATCACTATCAAAGCCGCCGCCTACCTCACCATCAACTTCTCCAGCGGTTGAGGTAATGCTGGCCCGTGAACGGAAGCGACTGACGCCACAGTTCTTCGTCACCCTTGGGATTGCGATCGCAGTACTGATTTACACCGGTCAAGTCAGCGACCTCAGTTTTGTGGAATTGGCAAAGGGCGGTAGCAATATGGCGGAGTACATCAGCCGCTACTTCCCACCGGACTTTTCTGACTGGCAGTCCTACCTGCAAGATACGATTGAAACAATTGCAATGGGTATTTGGGGCACGTTATTTGCGGCGCTGATCAGTGGCCCCCTGGGAGTGATGGCGTCTGAAAATATCTGTCCGTTCTGGGTTGTACAACCAGTGCGGCGAGTGTTAGATGCGATGCGGGCCATTAATGAAGTCGTATTTGCCCTGGTTTTTGTGGTGGCAGTCGGATTGGGTCCGTTTGCAGGTGTCTTAGCCCTGTTCGTCCACACCACGGGAACCCTAGGCAAGCTGTTCTCAGAGGCCGTAGAAGCCATTGATCCAGGTCCAGTGGAGGGTATTCGAGCAACGGGGGCTTCTCGGATTCAAGAAATTTTGTTTGGTGTATTGCCGCAAGTTCTGCCCCTTTGGACCTCCTTTACCCTTTATCGGTTTGAGGCAAATGTGCGATCCGCTTCAGTGCTTGGCATTGTGGGGGCAGGGGGCATCGGCGTATCTCTATACCAAAGCTTTCGAGCATTCAAGTACGGCAAGGTTGCAGCGATTTTAATTATTTTAATTTTGGCTGTGGTCTTGATTGATACGATCTCATCCAAAATTCGACAGCGGCTTATTTAGTCCTGTTTTCAGCCAGCGACAGGCTAAAGCTCCAACCATGCTGCTGAAACCCCAGCGACGCATAGAAGGCATGAGCCTGCTCCCGCTTTAAATTAGAAGACAGCATCAGTTTGTAGCAGCCTGCATCCTGACAGAGATTTAGCGCTTGTTTGATCATCCACTTTCCAATTCCGTGCGATCGCAATTCTGGCAACACAGTCACTGCATCCAGCAGAGCAGAGCGATGAACCCCCCGGTGCATCATGGTGGGGAAGAGGAGCAGAGAGAATGTTCCTACCCCCTTCTCCTCCAGCTCAGCTAGATAAATTCGATAGTTTGGAATAGCCTGGATGCGATCGAATAAATCGGCAATCAATCCCTCATCCATCACTTCCTGGCCATCCATTCCTGCATACAGCCGATTCAGAGCAGGCAGATCGGCGGGTGTGGCTCGGCGGATATTCAAGTCCGTCGTCTTGACTACACCTACTCCAGACATGCCTGCAACACCGGAATAAAGTGTGCCAAGGACGGTGTTGACTGATCGGGATTTTTAGCCAAGTCATCCCAAGCCCTCAGGCGGGCGGCATTCTGAGCATGGGGCTGTTGAATAAAATCTTGGGCTTCCTCTGCCGAAAAGACGCCACCCTGCAGTTCTAAACTGGTTTGGGACGCTGGAGATAAGCTTGCCCAATAGTCAGTTTGCACTGCGCATAGATAGCGTTTGGCCTCCACATGTAATCGCACTGGTTCCGCCACTGCTGAGCCAAAGAGTTGCTGTAGTAAGCCCATAGCTCGATACTCATGGCGATCGTCGATGCCCCGCGCAGCAGCATCTTCCCCCAAATCATGAAGTAAATGCCCCAGATCGTGCAGTAAAGCTGCAGCAATCAAGGCGGGCTCACTTCCAGCCTGTTCCGCGAGAGCAGCACATTGCAGGGCGTGTTCCAGTTGACTCACAGCCTCGGGGCCATACTGCTCATGGCCCCGCTCAGTAAGGGGCTGAAGGATACGCTGTAGTCCTTGATGATCTTTAAAGTCTAAAGGTGATGGGTCCATGTTTATAAATTCCATGTTTGGTAACACATCCATTGGTTGTCTTGCGATCGCTGATAAAAGCGGAGATCCCAAGTGACGCTTGCCGTGGGGTCCACTAACTGTTTAGCCAATTGCCGAAGGGGGGCGGATTGCTCTGGGGCAAAGTCATACGCAAGGCTAAGGTGAAGCCAGCCTTTGGAGCGAATAGGCTCGGCGGGTATGGGAGCATGTTGGATAAAGTCGCGGATCAGTGCCTGGAGGTGGCGATCTCGCAAGGTTAACCCATGCCAACCCGGCTGAAACTCCAGTTCTTCAACAATGAGGGTGGGGGATTCTCCTTTCGCAATGACCTTGTGGTAGGCACGATCTAAAGAGTGGACATAATTCGAGATCGCCCTTTCTTCATTGTGAAAAAAGCCCGTCAAGGAGCAATGAGGCATATAGCTGTGGGCTGAATTAGGCCCATAGAGCAACTGGCTTTTGGCAAAATATGTTTCAATCTGAGCTGCCAAGGCACCGTTGGGACAGGCATAGACAATCAGTTGGCAGGTCATAGGTCACAGGCTTGGACAATTTGGCAGAGATCATGGTGAACGGCCTTCGTGGGGGCAATGAGTAGTCCAGGTAGACGGTAGTTCTGGCAGGTGTTGAGGGGCAGGGGTGGATGACCCTCATGGGTCGTGACAATACAGCCTGCTTCTTGAGCTAAAAATGAGATTGCTACCCCGTCGAGCAGATGGGCACGACCCAAAATTGCCCCAGCATAGTCGCTGCTTAAAATGTTGACGGGGGCCGGCATTTGAATCTCCGATGAATAGGATTTGTAAACATCGTAGGCTTGGTAGGGGTTACTAATCTGGGCAGCAAAATGACCTGCCCCACCACCCAAATAAATGCGGTTGTTATGGGGGTTAATCTTAAGTGGACGGCAGTCCTCAAGCGGGTCGGACAATACCCCCCAATAAGCACCCTCACCGCGAATACCGTAGTAATAGCGATTCTCAGCTGGCTGGATAATGAGTGATGCTTCTACAGCATCGGGATTGAGGACATTGAGAATAATTTGATAGTTACGATGACCATCGGCATAGCAGCGGGTGCCATCAATGGGGTCTAGGGTAACCAGATAGTCTCCTTGCTCACCAAAATCAGTCGCTCGAAAATACTTGGTATTGCAACTGTCTCCCTGCTCTTCGCCATAAAATCGGAGCCGTGGAAAATAACCCAGCAGCAACACTTCGACAAAGGTTTGGATAGAGAGGTCGGCATCGGTGAGCGCTGTGGCAAAAATCCCATCTTCATGACCTTTTTCGGGCTGCTCGACAATGCGGGCTTGAATAGTTTGGGCATAGGCTGCTGCTACACGTAGATGGGGCAACAACGTCGTCAGTATTTGGCGCGGTAATGGACTAGTCGCGGAAGTTATCATGCCACTCGTTCGCCTTGACGAAAGACAGACCTAATTCTCGGCACAATGCCATCATCGTGAATCGTCAAAAAGTCAGCCCGTTTGCCCACCTCCAAACTACCGCGATCCCCCCCTAATCCAATGGCGGCGGCTGGGGTACTGGTGACCACCCGCATCGCTTCGAAGAGGGGTTGACCTGTTTTTTCAGCAATCAGGAAAATGGACTGAACTAGACTGCGAGGGACGTAATCAGAAGAAATGATATCCACCAACCCATGCATCACGAGTTCCATCGCCGATACATTCCCAGAATGAGACCCCCCTAAAACAAGATTAGGCGATCCCATCAATACCTTCAGGCCGTGATCATGAGCTGCTTTGGCAGCATCAAGGGTGGTGGGGAATTCGGCAATTACTGCTGATTCGGTCATCGCCTGCTGAACATGCTCAACGGTGGCATCATCGTGACTGGCTAAGGGCACCGACTTGGCTTTCGACAGCTCCACCAGATCGGTTCGGTTGCGGAGTGCATGGAGCTGCTGTTGTTCCAGGCGGGTTTGAATAAAATCGTCCATCTCCTCAGCACTGACCCCATGTTTGCCCATGTAATAGTCTTTGAACTTGTCTAAGTTGACAAACTGTCGTTGCCCGGGGGTGTGATCCATCAAGGACATCAGAGAGAGCAGCGGGTTGTCAATGTACTGCCCAACCACGTCGCAGACCTGGTCATAGCCCAGCTCACAACGGAGATGGATGCGATGGTCAGCGGCAAACCGTCCATCAGCTTGACCGCGAGAAATTACGTCGATCATTGGACCGAAGTGGCGCATGCGGGGGGAGTTAGGTTCCACATCCCCAATGGCAATCGCATCGCAAACCGTTGTCACGCCTGCGCTCACTAAATCTTTATCGTGGTAGACAGCAGCTGATTCAAGGGGCCAAGTTACTTTAGGACGCGGTGACATGCAGCTTTCCAGATTGTCGGTGTGCAGTTCCACCAATCCTGGTAGGAGATAATCCCCTTGACCGTCCTGTCCGCTAGTGACAGTACCCGGCTGGATGTCGGTGATCATTCCCTCCTGCACAATCATCGTGCCGAGCAGGTCTTGATCAGGGAGTTGCAGTCGAAAGTTGGTATAAATCTGTTCACGCATGGCTTAAAGGGGTGAAGGTCAGAATACGGTTACAAACGCGGCTACGGACTTCATCGTCATGGAAAATGCCGATCAGTGCGCAGCCTTGAGATTTACGGTCTTCGATGAGCTTAATTACGACCTCACGATTGGTTGCATCTAGCGAAGCCGTGGGCTCATCTAAGAGCAGAATGGGGTAGTTCACAGAAAAAGCACGGGCAATGTTGATACGTTGCTTCTCACCGCCAGAGAAGGTGGTGGGGGATAAATCCCACAGTCGCGCAGGTAGGTTTAGCTGCTCAAATAGGCTTTTGATAACCGCTTCTGCTTCTGCTTGGGATTGACCTAATTCCATCAAGGGTTCGGCGGCAATCGTCAGAGCTGGAACTCGCGGAATCACTCGCAGAAATTGGCTGACGTAGCCAATTGTGGTTTTGCGCACCTCGATTAGTTCATGGGGGACCAACTGCGGCAGGTTAACCCACTGATTGTTGTGCAGAAGCCAAATAGCGCCTTGATCGATGCGATAGTTGCCATAGAGCGATCGCAGAAAGGTAGACTTTCCAGATCCCGAAATACCAGCAAGGGCAACACATTCACCGGGTTTAACACTCAATGAAATACCGGCCAAGACCGGCAGGCGGATTCCCCCCTGGTTGTGGAGCACAAATGTTTTATGCAGGTCTTGAGCAATCAGGCGATGGGAACGATCGCGGGGTGGGGCAACAGAGGCATTAGCGCCTGGATAATGGGTTTCTATCTGCATCATGGGGTGAGGGTTGCACTTACAAGCTGTTGGGTATAGGGATGATGAGGGTCATCCAATACTTGGTCAGTTAATCCTGCCTCAATCACCTGACCGTTTTGCATCACCATCAAACGGTGGGCTAGCAACCTCACGACACCAATGTCATGGGTGACCAGTACCACACTCAGTTGAAAACGACGGACCAGCGATCGCATCAAATCTAGGAGCCGCGCCTGCACGGATACGTCCAGCCCCCCCGTAGGTTCATCCATAAGCACCAGCCTGGGCTTGGTCACAAGGACCCGTGCCAACTGCAGCCGCTGCTGCATCCCGCCCGAGAAATGAATCGGTAACTGATCCATGCGTTCCTCGCCAATTTCGACCTGCGCTAGCCATTGGGCCGCCTCAGTGCGAATGTTGCCGTAATGCCGCTGACCGATATCCATCAGCCGTTCACCGATATTGGCTCCCGCGGTTACATTCATCCGCAACCCATCTCGGGGATTTTGCCGCACAAACCCCCATTCACTTCTCATTAATATTCGGCGGCGGGGTTCAGAAAGCTGTGTCAACGACAATACATCTCCCATTTGCCGACGGTAGAACAGCTGGCCGCTATCTAAGGCAATAGCCCCAGCAATCGCCCGCAGTAGCGTCGTTTTACCCGATCCTGATTCGCCGATAATGCCCAGAACCTGACCCGGATAAAGGGCAAAAGAAATGCGATCGCAGGCCCGTATCCGCCCATAGGTTTTGGATAACTGATCAATCGTTAAGAGTGGTTCCATCTTCCCCCTCCGATTGGCGACGACTGCAATAATCGGTATCCGAACAAATCCACATTCGTCCCCCATCGTTATCAATGACCACTTCATCTAAGTAGCTGTCCGTCGCACCACAAAACTCACAGGCTTTGTCCCAGCTCTCAACGGAAAACGGGTGGTCTGCAAAATCAAGGCTTTTGACTTTCGTATAAGGCGGTATCGCATAGATGCGTTTCTCACGGCCAGCTCCAAAGAGCTGGAGGGCTGGACTCATATCCAATTTGGGGTTATCGAATCGGGGAATGGGGCTGGGTCGCATCATATAGCGATCGTTCACCATCACGGGATAGTCGTAAGCCGTCGCAATGTGGCCAAAGTGCGTGATGTCCTCATAAAGCTTGACGTACATGGGGCCATACTCCTCAAGGGCATGCATCTTGCGGGTTTCCACTTCTGAGGGTTCTATCCAGCGAAGCGGTTCTGGAATGGGCACCTGGTAAACCATAATTTGACCTTGCTGGAGCGGCGTTTCTGGAATTCGATGGCGGGTTTGGATTAACGTGGCTTTTGCAGTGCTTTCAGTGGTTTCTACCTGGCAGACCCGCTTAAAAAAGCGGCGAATATTAACGGCATTGGTGGTATCGTCTGCCCCTTGATCAATGACTTTCAATACATCGTTTTGACCAATGACTGATGCCGTGACCTGAATGCCCCCAGTCCCCCAACCGTAGGACATCGGCATTTCCCGTGAGCCGAAGGGAATTTGGTGACCGGGGATGGCAACGGCTTTAAGCAACGCCCGGCGAATCGAACGTTTGGTTTGCTCATCTAAATAGGCAAAGTTAAAGCCAGGCTCAGGGGATGGCTTGCCCTTGGCAGGTATATCGATCTTGTCTAGAGGGGGAGTCATGCTTTCTAGAGTGACTTCAAGGGCATTTGATCAAACTTAGACGCGGTCAAGCGGTTTATGGGGGTTAGGCGGCAGTTCGATGTGGATGCGATCGCCAGGAAAAACCTCTCCACCAATCAATACAATCCCCATCACACTCGCTTTTCGAAGTAGGTTCCCCGCTACATCGCGGTCCAACACGGCGGCTGTTAAACCCTCCTGGAACGCATCGAGCTGCTGACAGGGATTTCGGAGTCCAGTAACTTTAATAACTGCCGTCTCCCCGACGTGCAATTGGGTTCCTACGGGAAGACCTAAGAGATCGATCCCTGCTGTTGTGATGTTTTCGCCCATTTGACCAGGCTTAATCTGAAACCCATTTTGGTTGAGCTCATTATGTAGCTCTTCATGAATCAAATGAACCTGCCGTAAATTCGGCTGACTGGGGTCTTTCGCCACCCGAGAGCGATGTTGAATGGTTACGCCTGCATGGGCATCGCCTTCTACACCAAGCCCAGGGATTAAACGAATGCTGTTTTGATTCGTTTTACTAAATCCGTGCTCTCCACTACAGCTCACTGCTTTTACGATTCCTCTTGTGGGGGATTGCTTATAATCAGCTCGCATCTTGCGCACTAAGTTGAGTTCTGCTTGGAAGTCAATGTAGTGAGGCAATTTTAGATGCTGGACAAAGCCTTGAGCCTCAACACTATCGGAATGAGACATCACAAACTCTGCGTCCTGGGCTGGCCCCTGAATGGCTTCGCCAAATTCATTGGCCCGTAGAGCGCGATCGACAATCGCCATTGACATGGCTTTGCGTTCGTTATAGCCAAACGTTAAACCATAGCCACGGGTAAATTGAGGTGGGACGGAACGTATTTCACTATTGCCCTTGTGGCCTTGAAACTGGTTCACCATTTGTACCTCGGTCACCGTGATGTCGGCGATCGCCACCTCAAATCCCAGCTCTTCCGGGCAAATCACGACCTCCACCTCCCCAACCCGGATTTCTCCGGCAAACGGGTGGCTGTTACCATAGCCTCGCTGAGTAGAATAGGCCAAGCTCAGTAAAAATCCTTCATCTGCCCGGGCCAAATTTTGCAAACGAGCATCACGAGCAGCCGGTAGCTGGAGCGGCTGGCGGGTCAAATCAAACGGTTCAGGAGTCTGGTTGTGCCCATCCAGTGATTCAAGTTGAATTAACCCTTCTGAATTCAATGCATCAATCGCGCGGGGGACGGACTCTGAACTGGTGTCAGTTTCAGGGGTCACAAAACGGTTATCCTCAGCCGCCAACTTGAAATCTAAGAGTCGGTGGATGTAGTCGAAGGATGGCCCTAGCTTTTGCCCTCCTGGCACATCTTTATAGATGGCTGAGATCCGTCGCTGCAAATGCATTGTGTTTGTCTCTAATGGCTGGCTGTAGTAAAGGCGCGGCAACGTGGTTCGGTAGGCACGCAGTAAAAAAATGGCCTCAACCAGATCACCCCAGGATTGTTTAATAGCCAGGGCAGCCAAGTCTGGGTCGTATAAACTGCCTTCACACATAACTCGATTGACCGCCAAGGCCATCTGCTGCTTGATCTGCTCTAGGCTCAATTCCGGAACGTCAGGGTTACCCCGCCGCTTGGACTGCAGCAACGCTTCAGCATTGAGGATGGCTTGCTCGCCCCCTTTAGCTGCAACATAGGACATTAGTGCACCTCCACCGAGCGGGGTAGGCCCACTAGATGATTCTCCGCAAAACAGTAACTATCCACCCCGAGCGGATAGCTCTGATGGTTGAGCTGCCAATCAGCCCAAAACTGGTTAGGCATCGGTACGGATAGCGATCGGGTCTCTAAAATTCCAGGTCCCCGCAACTGCTTTACCGTGCCCCCTGTTAGCCGCTCTAGCTGAATCAACACTGTCGTAGAAGTCTCTGGGTCTTCAGGTGTTCCCCAACAAAACGTATCCAAACTGGGTAATTCTTGGCTGTCCAGAATCACAGCAAAATCAGCTAAAGCCGGTTGGGACACCAGCCGACATCCAGCATGAAATACCAACCAATCCTGAATGTTTTGATTAATACTGGGCTGAAGCCATAACCGTGTCTCTAGATCCAACAGTGTCAGACAAGCTGCACCACAAGACCGCGACAATCCTTCAGGGGGATGGATGTCGACCTTTAGGGTCTCAATTTTTCCTGGATTCGCCAATGCCACCAGCAGTGCCCGAAAGGTTTGTTGAGCAGCTTGGACTGGGTTGGTAAAACCAGGTTCCTGAATCATGGGCACCCTCACTCCCCGCGCATCATAGTGAAAAAGTTCACACGGGTCGCCTCAACCTGGGAGGATTCGGCCTCTCGTCTTTGTTGGGCGAACATCTCCAGGGGTTCAATCACCTCAGATTGCACCTTTGAAGTCCAATCTGGATGTTGAAGCAACGCATCACACACCGCCGCTAATTCAGCATGCCGTTGTGATCGTCCTGCCACATATCCAAATCCGGTGATAGCACTCTGATCCGTCAACTGCGCGACACACCGTGTCAGCGTCATCTCACCCAAGTTAAACCGTTGACCGGTTCCCCCAGACCGTCCCCGCACCATCACCAAGCCAATTTCCGGTGATCGCAAAAACTGGTAAGTCGGCAATTGCTGACCTAGATGACCATAGTGCTGCTCCAATTGCGGAAGCACGGCCTTGGCTAATACTGCCATCCAATGCTGTCGGTCAACTTGAGACTGAACGGTCATGCTGAATCAATCACCAAAATGTATAGATGTCTATATGAATTATAGCGGACCCAGCTTCCCTCGTTAGGCATCCTAGATTACACTCTGGGCTCTTCCCTGGAGTAGAAGATATCCAATGCATTTTATGGGTTTCAAACATTTCAAATCCTTGCGGTGCCAGTTATGCAGAATGATTACCAATGATCTGTTTGCGAATAAGGCTTGAGACTTGTTCGACCGTCAGAACAACTACAAAAATCACAATAATGACCATAAACGCCTCGTCGTAGCGTAAGAGTTGCATAGAGGTCGCAAGTTCTACACCAATGCCACCCGCACCGACCAAACCTAAAACGACGGCAGACCGAACAGAGGCTTCTAGGGCAAACAGGGTGGAGGCTACCATTGAGGGAAGCGCTGCAGGTAGAATTGCCCCAAAGATAATGCTGGCCTCTGATGCACCGATCGCCCTTAGGGCATCCACGGGATCCGGTTCAATTTCTTCAATCCGCTCGGCAAAGAACTTACCACAGAAGCCCATCGTATCTGCGGTTAGGGCCATCACTCCAGCAGCAGGACCTAAACCCACCACAATGATAAAAATCAAACCCCAAATCAAATCAGGGACGACGCGCAGCAGGGTGATAAACCCTCGACTCAAAAATGAAAGCCAGGGGGAAGGTGTTGTGTTCTTGGCCGCCCCAATTGCCAAGGGTAAGCTGAGTAAAGCGCCGAACACGGTTCCGACGAGGCCCATTTCAAACGTTTCTAGGGTTGCTTGAATCACGCGCCCCAAGCGACTTGGGTCTGGTGGCAGGGCCTGATCAAGAAAGTCCCAGAGACGAAAGACGCCTTTCCAAACTCGCAGGGGTGTGAGCTCGGTCATCCAAAGCCCATGGCTAAAAAAAGCAAGGCACAGAAGCACACCCAAGAAGGCAAGAGGGGATGGTTTGTGCCAACGAGGAGGCGCAGTGTGGGGCCATGTGTCCCGATCAGCTGGTTGCCTCGGCAATGGCGAGGGGCTGCGATGATTCATAAAGCCAGCTGAGTTCGTGATCAGTTAACAGAGAAGTTGGAGCATCAATTTGGACTGCGCCTTGGCGAAGACCAATAATACGATCGGCGTAGTCTTTGGCCAGGTCAAGCTGATGTAAGGTACAGACAGCTGTGAGTTTTCGTTCTCGGACAATATCCCAAAGTAAATCCATCGTTTCTCGACCTGCCTTGGGATCAAGGCTTGCTACGGGTTCATCGATCAGAAGCAAGCTCGGATCTTGCATTAGCATCCGTGCGATCGCAACCCGCTGCTGCTGCCCACCCGAGAGTGTATCCACCCGTTGCTGGGCCACATGGGCTAATCTGACTCGGTCAAGACAATGCATCGCTCGCTCCCGTTCAAGCTGGGGAGCAGTGGCTGGAAGCCAGTAACGGGGGCCTTTACTCCGCCCTAAAGCACCCTGCAACACATTGTGGAAGGCACTTAAACTTGAGACCAAATTGAATCGTTGAAACACGATGCCAATTTGGCGGCGTAATCTCCGCAGTTGGGCAGCGTCGGCGGTTGCGATAGAGGTCTGTCCCACACAAATGCTGCCCTGGGAAATCGATTCCAAACCAACAATGCAGCGCAAGAGGGTTGACTTACCTGAACCATTCGACCCCAAAAGCACGATGCCTTCACCGGGTTGAGCGACAAAACTAACGTTTTTCAACGCAGCAGTCCCAGTGGGATAATGTTTGGAGAGCTGATGAACAGTTAGAGAAAGCATGAGGGCTTTGCTGGGGCAATTCAACCCATAAGATTAACCATCGACAAACTCATTGAAATCATTGATGCCTACTGCACGGTAAGCCTCTCGAATCGATTCGTAGTCCGAATCATTGACTTCGACAATTTCGGAGCCAGTATATTTTTCATTCGCTTCAGCAGAGATAATCGCCCCCACTAGCTTGTCTTGATTCTCAATCATGCCTTGCTTAATTTCTTCAACGAAATCAGGAGCTAATGTGCTGTTGGCAACAAAGACATCACTGGGGAGCAACGGACCTGTTTTAATGAGGGGAAAGTCTTCTGGTTTTAAGCCTTCGGCCTCTAAGAATCGCTCGTAATCTGTTGCAGAACCGCCCCAAGCATCGGTTTCGCCATTTTTGAATGCTTGAAGATCGGCGTCCCCCAGCATCATAATTTCAATGTCTTTTTCTGGATCTAAACCTGAGTCCACCAAAATTTTAGTCGGGCCTAATTGACCGCTCGTGGACCCCAGATCGGACATCGCAATTTTCTTGCCTTTGAGGTCTGCGACCTTAGAGATGTTGCTACCGGGTTGAACTGCGATGACCGAACGGTAGTTAGGGCGGGTAATGGCTACAAAGGGTTCAGCGTTAGTTTTGGCGCGAACAACGACATATTCCGCCGGTCCTGTGAGGACAACGTCCACTTGATCGGACTGCAGCGCAACAGCAGCGGCGGTCCGATCGGCTACTGGGAAAAACTCAATATCTTTGCCAGTGGCCTCACCCAAACTAGTACGAAAAGCCTCATAATCTCGCTGTAATTCTTCCAGTCCCTGAACATCCGTAACCGCTATCTTGATAGTTTCTGGACGGCGACCATCTCCAGCACCGATTCCAGAGGAATCCGCTCCTGAGCAGGCTGCGACAGCCAAGCCCAAAGAAAAGTGAATCGCATAATTAAGCAGAGAACGGCGTTTCATGAGTATTAAAAAATGGGATAATTTGATGCGCCTTTAAGCGTTCTGTTATGACATTACAAGAATCAATTAACCTCATCGTTAAGAAAAGATTATCCAAAGGTAAAATTTCTCACTGATAATTTTCTCAACAAAATTTCCTATATTCTTGCAGTAATGAGGAGGTTGCCTGCATTAATGTAGCGCTCTATACTTTTGGCCCCAACTTAATCAGATATTTAACCTATCTGTCGTTAATTTATATCGACATTGATGATGTTATTCATGGCATTAAATAATGAATGAAACTGCAACTGCTTATCAAGAATGGGATCGACAGTGGCAAACACAAACCGGGCGTGCTGGCTGGCTAGATCCTGCAATTGACGTCGTTCAGTTTACAAATGAACTCCATAAAGCTGCAGGGACTAGGCTTAAGGCCCTTGACTTGGGCTGTGGTGTTGGCCGCCATGCGATGTACCTAGCGGAGTTGGGGTTTGAAACTTATGCTTTAGATGGCAGTACTGCGGGAATAGAGTATGCGAAAAAAATAGCCAGCGATCGCAACCTCACGCTTCAACTCATCCAGGGACCAATGGAAAGGTTGCCCTATGAAACTGGATTCTTTGACTATGTTCTTGCATTCAACGTGATTTATCACGGAGATGCTGCTGTTGTGAGCCAATGTCTGCAAGAAATTCATCGCGTGCTCAAGCCGAATGCATTTTTTCAAGGAACGATGCTATCTAAACGGAATGGAAACTATGGTAGAGGACATGAAATAGCGCCCAATACCTTTATCATCCCTGAAGGAGATGAGAACAGCGAAGATAAAGACCATCCCCACTTTTATTGCAATGCCTCCGAACTGTGTACCCTTCTCTCTGGTTTCGAATTGCGGAGCCTAGTCGATCAAGTGCATCAAAAGCAAGAGTCTTGGCATTGGCATCTAGTTGCGGAACGTCTTTGAAATGACCCCAATCCAGAGAATAGTGTGCAGGGTATGAAAAAATTCCTAGTCATACAAAGGTGAACGATGAACCTTATTTGAGCATACTGGAGCCCTTACCCAGTTTTTAGAACGTGTCAATAAAAAGCTGGAGTATTGCCCAGAAAACTTCAAGGAATTATCAGCCAGATCTCTATTCAAATCACGTTCTCTATTGTTAATAGATTATTCTTCATAGGATTTCTATAGCAGGGTGGATTTAATTATCGAATAAGCCATATTTCCATAATCAGTTGCATTCTGGAAGCATATTAATCATAGGGCTTAACACTAAATTCTTTCGGGGAATTGTCTTGATGTATAGTCTTAACCCCATATTAGTTTTAATTATTTCTGAATAAGGATAAATTACGCACATCATATGTGTCTTGCATTGAAATCCAATTTTTTCTAATTCGAGTAAGCATCCCCATCTCGTTGCAATATGACCCACCTGAACCAACAGGCAATCGTTGTATTAGATAACGTCGACGTCAAATATCCGAATGGAGTTATGGCACTCACATCGGTATCATTACAGCTTTTTCGAGGTGAATTTGTTGTAGTACTGGGTTCTTCTGGGGCAGGTAAATCAACCCTACTGCGTACGGTGAATCACTTGACTGAACCAACTGCTGGAACAGTCACTGCTGAAGGGTTAGGTCAGCTGAAAGACCCTGAAGTATTGAGATCTCACCGCAAACAAACGGGAATGATTTTTCAAAACCATCAATTGTTACAACGTCAGACCGTCCTACAAAACGTACTGATGGGACGGCTAGGACACTTTTCTTTTTGGCGGAGCCTATTCCCACTCCCCAAGTCAGAACAACAGCTGGCTCTATCTTGTCTTGAACGGGTTGGTCTGGTGGATAAAGCCCTTACGCCAGTCAACAACCTTAGTGGGGGACAAAAACAGCGCGTTGGTATTGCTAGAGCTTTAGCACAGAAGCCTCAGCTGATTCTAGCTGATGAGCCAATTGCCAGCCTTGATCCAGCTAGTTCTCACCAGGTTCTATCTTTACTGAGAGATATTTGCAAATCAGATGGGATATCGGCTCTGCTTAGCCTTCATCAGGTTGAATTTGCCCAACAGTATAGCGATCGCATTATCGGTCTTTCTCAAGGCCAAGTTCAGTTTGATGCACTTACCAGTTCACTATCCTTAACTGACTTAAACCAAATTTATGTTGATCAATCCATCAATCCAAATCTTGATTCCAGAGTAATGTCTCAGACTTAAATCTAGTGAGATAAAAATGCATTCCAGATGCAATTAATTCTGTTATTGAAGGGGTATCTACTATGATTAGTGTCCGTGCGAAACAAAGATTGTCTGTGATGGCGGTGATGTGCATGTTTGCCCTCATGGGCTGTAGCACTACTTCACAAGAGAAGGCAGAGAACAATGGCTCCAAAACCCAGTCTTCAGCTAAAAGCAATCCATCCAAACTCATTGTGGCATTATTACCGGACGAAAATGCTGCCACGGTGATTCAAGATAACCAAGGATTGTCAAATTATCTTGAAGAAACCTTGGATAAGGAAATCGAATTAGTCGTATCCACTGATTATTCTTCAATGATTGAAGCAGCCAGTAATGGGCGCTTAGACCTGGCTTATTTTGGACCGCTTTCCTACGTTTTAGCTAAAACGAAGAGTAATATCGAGCCTTTTGCTGCCCGCGTGAAAAATGGATCTACCACCTACACCAGTATCATTATTGGCAATACTGAGGCAGGCATTACCAAACTGGAAGATATAAAAGGTAAAACGGTAGCCTTTGGTGATCCTGCATCCACCTCTAGTCGCTTGTTTCCTGAGTTAACCCTTGCAGATGCCAAGCTCAAATCAGGAGAGGATTATAAAGCGGTATTCTTAGGTGCCCATGATGCGGTCGCTTTAGCCGTCCAAAGTGGCAATGCCCAGGCAGGTGGATTAAGTCGTCCCATTTTTGACTCCCTTGTGGATAAGGGCACCATTGATCCCAATAAAGTCAAAGTCCTTGCCGAATCTGACCCTATTCCTCAATATCCTTGGACTTTACGGAAAGACTTAGATTCTCAACTCCAAAATAATGTCCGTTCAGCCTTCCTTCAGCTCGAAGATGATTCTGTTTTAGGGCCCTTTAAGGCTGATGGCTTTGCAGAAATGACAGATAAGGATTATGACGGTATCCGGAATGCTGGGAAAACCCTTGGACTAGATTTAGGTGAGTTTGTTAAGTAAAGGACTTGTCCTGGCAGAAGGTTGCTGACTGAAAGATGATCGATTCCACAACTGTCTCAATTGAAGGCGAATCCCAAGAAAGTTTACTTCGTCAATATCAACGAGGTTGGACGCAGCAGCTCCTTCGATTCCTTCTACTAGGCGTTATTGTTTTCATCAGCTTTATATTGGTGGAGCTTCTTAACGTAGAGCGAATGGCAGAGGGGATCCCTGCCATAGTGAAACTGTTAAGCGAAATGTTGCCTCCAGACTTCAGTCGATTTCCCCAATGGCTCTTACCCATCGTGGATACTTTGGCAATGAGCGTTGCCGGAACCTCCATTGCGGTGGGGTTATCTTTACCCCTGTGTTTTCTCGCTGCCCGTAACACAACCCCTCATCCCGCTCTCTTTCATGGGGCTCGTACCCTTCTCAACGTAGCTCGGGCGATTCCAGAACTGATTTTGGGAATGATTTTAGTGGCTGCAGTAGGATTTGGTAAGTTGCCAGGCAGCTTAGCACTTGGCCTTCATTCCGTGGGAATGATAGGAAAGTTTTTTGCGGAAGCGATAGAACTGAGTGACCGGGCTCCAGTCGAAGCAGCACGGTCAGTTGGGGCAACGGAGTTACAAGTGATTGCTCATAGTATTCTGCCTCAGGTATTCCCACAAATGGCTGATGTTGTTTTTTATCGATGGGAGTATAATTTTCGAGCCTCTATGGTCCTTGGAGCTGTTGGAGCTGGGGGAATTGGCTTGGAGATAATCAGTGCCCTCAGAATTTTGCAATATCAACAAGTTTCGGCACTATTAATTGTCGTATTGGTGATGGTGTCCCTCGTTGATGGTCTCAGCAATCGATTAAGGCAAGGGTTTATAAAGTGACTTCAAGCTTGCCGAAAGTTGTAGTGACTCACTGGGTTCATCCTGAAATATTGGACTTTTTGGGCCAGCACTGTGAAGTAGTTGCCAATCCGACCCGTGAAAGCTGGACAAAGGCAGAAATTCTGAGGCAGGCAGAAGATGCTGACGGCCTCATGGTTTTCATGCCTGACTCAATCGATCAGGATTTCTTAGAAGCATGTCCCAAACTTAAAGTGATTGCTGGGGCACTAAGAGGGTATGACAACTTTGATATTGCTGCCTGTCGTGAGCGGAAGGTTTGGTTTACGATTGTGCCGGATTTGCTAGCTGCTCCTACGGCTGAACTCACCGTGGGACTCCTCCTGAATCTAGCCCGATGTCTTCCGGATGGAGATGCAGTCATTCGCAGTGGAAAATTTGCAGGATGGCGTCCAATCCTTTTCAGCCAAGGGCTTGCCAATAAAACCATAGGGATTTTAGGGATGGGTAAGCTAGGTCAAGCACTGGTCCCCAGGTTAGAAGGATTTGAAGCTAAACTCCAATATTGTGATCCTCAAGTTCCTCCAACTCAACTTTCACCGCAATGGAACATCAGAGCTGTTAATTTTGAAACCTTGATACAAACTAGTGATTATCTAGTCCTGATGGTTCCACTCCAACCTGAGACGTATCACCTCATCGATCATGCAGTTATTGCCAGTATGAAAACGGGATGTGTGCTGATCAACCCTTGCCGTGGTTCAGTAGTGGATGAAGTAGATGTAGCGGATGCTTTGGAATGTAGACAGCTATCTGGCTATGCTGCAGATGTCTATGAAATGGAAGATTGGGCAATTTCATCTCGACCAATGCATATTGAGCCTCGATTATTGGAAATGCGTAATCGTACTTTCTTCACTCCTCATCTTGGCTCAGCTGTAGAATCTGTCCGCTTTGACATCGCCATGGAAGCTGCAGAAAACTTGGTCCAGGCTTTACAGGGGAAAATACCCCAAGGTTATCTCTTTAAGCTGAAGAACTAAATCTGGATAAAATTTGGTCATTACAACCAGGCTTATAGCCTTACCTGCGAATAACTGACCCCCATAATTGATTGTTATGGGAGCATTATTCGTAACAGCACACTACGGAAAGGTCGTAATCTAACTCAATCCTCATCGAATAAGGAGAGCGTTATTCCTAATGCAGCCAAAGCGCTCCTCACTAATCACATCTTTATACCTCCCCCATAGTCATTATCAACGTGCAGGTTTGTTTCTCGTAACCCCTCGCCTGTCTGCCCCTCGGGGACTTGCTCCATACGAAGAGGCAGTCACACTGAGAATTTGAGCAAGAACATAAAGTTGTAGTCTAATTGCTCAAGTAACCAGGGATAAAAAAAGACAGATAATTCTGCAAGAATCTATCTATTCTCTGAAGGAATGCTATTTAAGTGTACAAATTTGGCAGTCAGTTTATTGTCGTCTAAACGACTTAAGCCTATAGCTTGAAAGGGTATGCGAGCATCGATGGAATTAGAGATAACTTCAGGAAATGGTCAGTTAGCTGTGCAATGTACATTTGGTGATCTGAGTAAAAAATACAATTGAAAGCCTCAATACTTGCCAACTTGACTGAGAATTACAACGGTAAATCAAGGGTTTCAGCCTTTTTTGGTTTTTATCTGTGAGCAGAATTACAACACATTTTTCTGTTTCACCAAAAGCGGACAAGCCCCAGATGTCGTCACACCTTTACAGATTAAAGTTCTCATAACGAAGACACCAAAGATTCCCAAAAACCTCACTGTTTCATGGGCCGTGAAAGCAGTTGCACGACTGCGAGGATATTTGGAGCATCGTCGCAACACACCGATTGGGATTCAAGTGCTATAGAAAGGATGGGCTAAGTTAAATCTTCCAGGGGAGGGCTGGCAGTTGGCGTCTCAGGAGACTTAGCGTGAAAAGTCAGCTTTCGGTTCCGTTGTTTTCTCATAAAACTCAACAGTGGTTGGAGCTGTGTTTTCCATCGCCTTAGAACCGGAAATTCCCAGGTATGGAGTGTGTAAATAAGGTGCCCATTACATTGCACTGACTAAAGACTGTGTTTCAAACATTGTCGCTGCAACGCGATAGTCGTAGTTAGGGTAGGTTTGAGACCCAGCCCTTTCTGCCTGATATGTAGTCATACTCTTGCCTGTTGATTGAATCAGGATCAAGGTTTGCTGGATCGTTTTGCTCAAAGCCAATAACATCAGTTAGGCTCGATTTCTATCTCCTCATACAGTTTTTGCCTTCTACCTAATCAATTCACTTGTTGAAGAACTCAGCCACAGCATCGGTTGACGCTTTGATGGTGTCTGGCTTGTAGTAGAAATCAACATGACTAAACTCGTCGAAAGTCAGGACTTCATGCTCATTTGTTAGCTTTTCGACAAACTGAGTTGAGCAAATAGCTGTCCAGGCCGACTTGCTATATATAACCAGAGAAGGCTGAACAATCTTGTCTGCATAAGCTGCTCCGATAGAGATGAGAGACTGCATGCCCTGATCACCAATATGCATATTGGTGTAGTTCTCAACAGCTTTAGGTCCTTTAACCCCATCTCTTCCATAGTAGTCGTAGGCTTCACCTGCCATAGGGTTTGCCACTGCTTCAATATGTTCTTCTCTTGATTGTTCATCATCAAGCCCGAAAGGAGTTACGTAATCTGGCTCACCAGTTTCATACATCTTTTGCATCGAAGCATTTGAGGCGGCAATTTGTTGGTTTACCATTTCCTTGTTGCCCCATTGGAATTCATCTGCGGCCATCATGCCTGAAACCATAGCAATCTTCTTGATTCTATGATCTGTTACTGCTGCTGATGCGATAATTGAGCCACCTTGACATACGCCCAGACCGCAGATTTCATCGACGAATGGAAGCGTTCCCAAGTATGAAACGGCATCCCAGGTATTTTCAATCAGTCTAAACATGTACCTTGATTGTTTGAACTCCCCTGGGAGTGCTGGGGAATCTCCCATCCCCAAGTAATCAAAGCCTAAAAAGACAAATCCTCTTTCAGCCATTTCAGGCCCATAGGTTGCCATGACTTGTTCTTTTACTTGAGGAAATGGGCTTGCACTTACTATGGCTTTGTACTTCTTATTTTTATCAAAGCCTCCTGGAAGATAGAGATTGCCGACTAAATCCACTCCAAAGGATTTGAAAGTTACTTTGTTGTCGCCAGCAGTGAGAATTTGGTTTGTCATTTTCTTTGTCCTTTCGGGTTGGCTTGCATTGTAATTCCTTCACCAACGCTAAACCAGCCCAATTGATCTCAAATTTTTGCCTATTTATATCAACCTTAAAACAATAGAATAGAAATAGGTCATTTTAGAGTCATGAATAATACATGCAAAATTATCGAGCTCATAGATCGACACGCTATTTCCGAGGGAGTGACGGAGACCCCCATTGAGGGATTGCAGCTGTTTCGGACGCACCACCTTGTGGAGCGATTGCCTGGGGTGTACGACCCGAGTATTTGCGTGATTGTGCAGGGACGGAAGCGGGCGTACTTAAACGGCACAACCCACATCTACGATAGGGATCAGTATCTGTGCAGTACCCTGCCTATACCTGCAGAGGCAGAGGTGGTCGAGGCATCACCAGAAAAACCCCTGCTTGGTCTTTTGCTGAGCCTTGAGACTCGATCCATGTTTGAGACAGTGCTGGAGATGACAGCTCTAGATCGTGGCAGCGCCTCAAAAGCCGAAGTAGTGCCTGGGCTTACTGTAGCCAAGTGGGATGAGGACTTTGCCATAGGGCTTCAACGCCTTTTGGAATTGTTGGATGATCCTGTTGCACTCGATATCCTCGGGAGTGGCAGGCTTAAAGAATTGATGTTTGCGGTTCTTCGGGGTGAGGCTGGAGGCGCGTTTTTCCATGCATATGGGGGAGGAATGCAGCAGATCTCGCGGGCATTGACTTTCCTGAACGCCAATCTTCATGAAGCGATCTCGATCGATGAATTGGCTCAAGAGGCAGGGATGAGCCGCGCAGTGTTTCACCGCAAGTTCAAGGAGGTTACAACTTATTCCCCGATTCAATTTATTAAGCTCCATCGTCTCAATGAGGCGTCAAGGCTGATTGTGAGTGGCTCTACTGCGGGGGATGCGGCAAATCGTGTAGGCTACTCTAGCCAATCTCAATTTAGTCGCGAATTCCGACGATATTTTGGCAAATCCCCTTACCAGTGGGGACTTGAGCAGCGGTCTGAACAATAGACATGGTTGAGGGTTCAGCCAATGCTTTCGATGCCACTCACGCTGCTGTCTTTACATGAGTCTTGGTCGCTAGATTATGACATTTCACGTACAATTTCGGGAGTTTTCCCTGTCCAGAGATGAAAGGCTCGGAAGAATGAACTGGGTTCACTATAGCCAAGCAGCAAGGATATTTCTGCACTTGAATAGGGTGTATTAACAAGATAGTGATTAGCCAATTCCGCCCTTAAGCTGCTCAGTTCTTGCTTAAAGCTTGTATTTTCTTCTTGCAACCGTCGCTGTAAAGTGCGTGTGCTGACTGCCAGCCTTTTCGCGACATCAGCCATAGTGCATTGGCCACTGGCAAGAATTTCCATTAGACAAGCCCGAACGCGATCCCGAAAATGCGCATCTATTTCCAGATGCTGCATACGCTTGTCCAATTCAGGCTCAAAAATCGACCACATCCCAGCATTAGAAGTTACAAATGGCTTTTGCGCATCCACTGCTGAAAAAACAACACCATTAAACTCACCGTTGTCCAGAGGTACACCGAAGAAAGTCTCATACTCTTTTGCATCTGGAATCGTGAAAGTACTTTGCACCTTAAGTGGAATAATAAAATCGCGGATCGCCAATCGAGTCAAATGCACGAGTAGCGCTAGCTCCATAGCAATAAGAGATTGGGGTATTGGTGGGTGTCCCGGCAGCTCTCCCAGGGCGATCTGAGTGTCATGAATAGTTTGTGTGACATCAAGGCGAAAAGGGCCAATCAAACGTTTATATAAGGCTAACCGCTGGATACCCTGATTGAGGTTTTCGCTGCAAATACAGGCAAAAATAGGGGGACTGAAAGACTCAACGGTGATAGATTGGGCAATTCGTAACGAAAAAGTTGGATCCTTTGATAAAAGAGTTTCTAACCCTTCCCAAAAACGAAAATACTCCGTGGAGTTTAGGGCAGGAGTAGGCTGACAAAATAGATCCAGGGGTAAATTCGCTTGTCGTAATATCGCCTGGGGAGACACACCCAAATCTTTCAGCAAGACTTGCCAGCCCGAATCCAATACGAATTTATGGTTTGTTGGGTTCATGGAAACGATATCCCTGCACAGTAGTCGAGCCACCAGCTAGCCAAACGCTCGGTTAATGATGAACTCGAAGGTTCCATCGCCTAACCATTTTCTGATAAACATCAGTGGCTTGGCCATGGAGCCTTTGACATATCTGCGCTTGGGGTTCTTGGAATTAACAGCTTCGACAAAAACCCTAGCTAGAACAATCGGTTCTGTGGCATTATCCATAGCCTTAGGATCTGCCATCATTCTGAGGTAAGGGTCCATCTGTTTTTGATAGGCGCTGCTGTCGTAATACTTTTGCAACTGCTTGCCAACAACATCGCCAAATTCAGTTTTGATACCACCAGGCTCCACTAAGACAACCTGGATATTAAATGGCTTTGTCTCAATCCTTAGACAATCGGACCAGCCTTCCAATGCATGTTTCGTGGCGTGGTACCAGGCTCCCAGCGGTGTATAAATTTTTCCACCCATGGAAGAGGTGTTGATGATCCTGCCTGATTGCTGTTGGCGCATATAGGGCAGCACGATTTGAGTCAGATGAGCCAATCCAAATAGGTTTACATCAAACTGGTATTGTGCATCGTCCAAGGGCACATCTTCTACAGGACCGTATAATCCGAATCCAGCATTATTGATCAAGACATCAATTCGTCCTGCATCGGCAATGATTTGGTCAACAATCTTCTGATTATTTTCACGATTGGTAACATCCATCTGTACCGGGATAATCCCCAGAGATTTAAACGATTCCATGCGCTCAATCCTTCTGGCTCCGGCATATACTTTGTGGCCCTCTTGGGCAAGTAGCTTAGCAGTCTCCAGACCCATACCTGAAGATGCACCAGTGATCAAGATGACTTTGCTCATTGTTATCCTCCTCAATGATTGGACTAAAAATCACGTAGAGATTGCCCCACTTGTTGTTGCAGCACAGGACCAAGATTTGTTCTGACGTCGTATCGGACATCGCCTTCGTAACGGGGAGCATATGTTGCATAAGCAGCGGCCAAAGCGTTTTGTTTTTGATTCAACATCACTATGTTGTAAGCATGGCTGACGACATAGAACGCATTGGCTTTCAACTGAGGCATTGTCATGTCCACAAACTGATCAGTGGGCATACCATACTGCATGTTCTCGGGTGGCCCCAATTCAGATACAACAAAGCCTGGACAAATTAAACTAACGTCAATAAAGTCCGGTAGCTCTTCTCGAAGTGAATGAGTAAAGGCCAGCACGCCATGCTTCGTGGCAACATAGGCACCATTAAAAGGCGTCCCATGAAAAAGAGAGTTTTCCGAGCCAATGTTGTAGATAGCTGCTGGAGTGCCTTGATCAACAAAGCGCTTACCAAACACTTTTGAACCAATGACGACACCAAACAGATTGACATTGAAGATGGCATAAATATCTTCTAGGGGCATGTCTAGAACTGGCGCGTGATGCACCATCATGCCAGCGTTATTGATGAGAACATCCACTTTGCCGAAACTTTCCCAAGCAAAGTCGGCCAGTTTTTCAGTGTCTTCCAAGCTACTGACATCTGCGAGGATAGCTTTGGCTTCAATGCCTTGATCATTGAGCGCTGTTATTGCTTCTTGGAGTCGATTTTCTCGCCGACCACTAATCACAACCTTTGCGCCTTCTTTGCCAAATGCCTTGGCATAACCAAAGCCGATTCCGGTTGCTCCACCAGTAATGACGATGACTTTATTACTAAAGTTATCCATGTACTTGTACCTTACGGTTGAGATTATTGTTGTGAGATGGAAAGCTGGAAGTGCTTTCGCTTAGTAATGTTTCTCCTAGTCACGCTTGGATTGAGAGATAATTCTGATTTCTTGAGAACAGCATAAGAGCTGAAAGTTTTTTTAGGAGTGACATAATGCGTCAATTTTGTAGCATTGCACGCCAACTTTTTACACTCTCTAACCAACAGAGGAAAGCAACAAGGAATATCCTTCTGTTCAACACTTTTGAGCAATCCTTGCCACTTGGCTTAGAACATCAATGACATCACGGGCATTGAGCAGGATGGTTTCAAGTTGAAAGTGACCCTTTTTTTCACAAATCTTTGCTACATCCCTATCTGATTGAGCAGTTGAAGCGATTTGGAGACTTTGTTGTGGACTTGGAGACAGTACCTGTACCTTTTGAACAAGCCATTCAACTGCCTATTGAGTTTGACGAAATCTAGTCTAGGCAAGGCTTTTAGGAGCTATTTGAACACCATTGAGGTGATCTAAAAGTCAAAAAACTGGATCTCCAAAAGCATTGATACATATAGCTTCTGGAACCATCTTGCATGTTTTTACACGTATCTGGGCATGCCCTAGCGGGGATGCCTACGGTATTACTTCCCATGAAGATAGGAGGTGAAACCCTATTCCCTCAAAGCTTTCTGGATATCTCAGACCTATTCATTCTCGATGCTAGTTTAATAATCTTCCTGACTTCAAGTGGACCAAATAGAATTTTCTGGTTCGTTTTCCAGGATTAGTGTAATGTAACGGGGTTGCTTAGAGGCGCGAGAATTAATTTAAAGCGCTGATCCAGCGAAGTAAAACAGGGAGACTCGTGTTTGACCATATAAAGTTTGGCGTTCGCGACTTTGCGCTGAGCAGAAACTTCTACCTCAAGGCGCTCGAACCAATTGGAGTGACTGTAGTCATGGATTGGCCGCCAAACGGTGCTGAGCTTAGTCAACCAACAGGCACAAGTTCCCTATGCCTGTACCAAACGGAAGAGACACCCGCGCACCTACACATTGCATTTGTAGCCGAGAACCGGCATCAGGTCGATGCGTTCTATCAAGCCGCCCTCAGCGCAGGCGGGCAAGACAACGGACCGCCTGGACTACGTCCTCAGTACAGTGGGCGGTACTATGCGGCCTATGTTCTTGACCCCGACGGACACAACATTGAAGCGGTCTGCCATGAAATCGAGGCATAACACGGTCGGAATACTGGTTGAAAAATAGTGGTCGCCCCAGCCTAACGTTCGCAATCACCGGAAGCAAACAATCTCTGCTACCAACCGCATACTTTAAAGTTCCGGTGCATTGCGGTTGTTAGGCTTGCTTCGCAAAGATTTCAGAATCGTTCGTCCCGTATTGCAGGAAGCACAAGCTCACGGACATAGGATGCACCAGAGAGGTTTAGAAGCGTCCTGACTATCTTAACTACGCCATGTACAGGCACAAGTTCCCCTCCTCCCCGACGAGCGGCCTCTGTCAATGGGACAGAGAGTGAATCCTCCGTATTGAGGTAGCCAAGTTGCAAACAGGTAACCCCCAATCCGTCTTTTCTGAAGCTTTCTCGTAATGCATCACCGATGCCCGTAAGAGCAAACTTTGATGCACCAAAAGTGACTTCCGGACGGCCGCTCTGTCGCAAACCGGATGTTGATCCGGTCAGAATCAATCTGGGTTGAGAACTGTTGAGAAGCCTTGGGATGAGCCGTTTTAGCAGGAGGATTGCACCGGCAATATTGATGTTTACCATCTCGACAATACTTTCATCGATATCATCCAGAAAGTTATATTTGTCCGAGAAAGCAGATTCTTCCCATACCCCTAAGTTGTAAATGAGCACGTCGAACTCCGGCGGAGCCTTCTCTTCAACTCGCAGAGCAGCTTTCAGTGGGTCTCCAAAATCAGCCTCAATCCAGTCGAGGGAAACGGTGTCAGGCAACATCAGGTCATTCGGTCGTCTGCGAGATACTCCAATCACTGCGTCACCAGCAGAGCACAACCCCTCAACAAAGGCACGACCCAGACCTCTACTCGCTCCAACAATCATCAACTTCATTGAACTATACTCCGATGTCATTGACGGCATCCCCATAACAGCCTAACGGTGGAGTTGAGCGGCTTGGAAATGAGGCAGAGCAAAAGGCGTGACGCATTTCCAGGTCCACTCCAATGATTTGTTAGGCGCGCACTGAGCGTTTCACATACACGATCTCCGGGTCATCTGGATCAAGATTATGGATGACTCCAGACCGTTCATAACCTAGTTTCTCAAGGATATGCTGCATGTGCGAGTTGGATTGGTTGGTCGAGGTGAATAAATCGTTCGATTGCGATTGGCGTTCGAGGAATGCTAACAATTTGGGTCCGTACCCAGATAAGCGCAGCGTTTCTGCAATGTAGATGAGATCAATGAACGAGCGACCAAAGAACCCATGGGAGATGACTCCGTAGCCGATCATGCCATCGGCAATTTCGACGACCCAAGCACGACTATTTTTCACAGCATCTTGGATGAAGTCCCTGCGGTCGGAACTACTGCGTGCGATTTGATCGAGGTCGCTTAAGGTCGAGATGTCGTCGGGGACCGCCTGTCGGATCAGATGCTCTGCCATGTGCGCCTAACTTCTG
>JANQPU010000336.1 GCA_028285315.1 Acaryochloris sp. IP29b_bin.176 | reverse complement strand
GTAACAGTAAGTTGATCCGCCATGCCACTGTCCTAGCTTGATTGCTAGACGAGCATACGCTGAATCTCTTTATGCGATCCGATTACGCGAACGTCAAGCCGTAAAGCCCCCAGACACGATGGACGTTCAGTTGGGGCTTTATTATTTGGCCCTAGAGCAGACCTATTATCATGCTCTTAAACGGTTAAGTTTGATCTATTTGCGCAGCAATCAGTGTATCTCCTACGAAGTAACCCCTGAGCATTTAACCCAAATCAAAGATTTGATTGAAGACTTAGCATTGAAACTACGGTCTGATCAAGACTGGCATCCTCGGGAAGGAGAACAGTGCGATCGCTGCGGGTATCGCCAATATTGCAGTGCCCAAACGCCTAACCCTGAACCTCTTCCCCAAACGGCAAAACCACCGCGAAAGGTTCAACTGGCTTTGCCACTGCGTTAAATCTCATTCCTTTCAGCCAAATTCCAATGCGCACTTCTCAAACTTGGCATTCCACCCATACTTTTGGGTTTTGAGCTGTTCCTATTCTGGTTCAAAAAATGAGTAATTCCTGGCTCTCACTCTGAATAATGGATGGCCAACCAAATCGTTTCCTGGTTGGGGTCCGTCCATTCCACACGATGCTTTTGATGGGCAGGAATATTAATATAGCTGCCTTCGATCAGATGAACAGGCTCACCACCTTCAAAAACAAGCTTAGCTGCTCCCTTAAGCACCATCACCCATTCACTCAAGTCTTGGTCATACCATTGCCCTGTCCCAGTCGTATGCCCTTTAGAGATAATTCTCTCTACCTTGACCACTTCACTGCTGATCAGCGTTTCAAAGACTTCTTGTTCAAGATTATTGGGTAACTCAGCAAAGATATTATTCATGGTCAGTTCACCAACGCCCTTAGAATCCCAGTAATTCGGTCAACTTAAGCACGAATTGGCCCCGTCCTTCAGCCAAATCAATCCCGAACTGAGCGACTTAAAGAATAGGCAACCGCAAACTGGGCCACCGCAAATCCCGCCAAGGTAAACTGGCTGAGGCTGACTAACCCCACGCCCACTTGCGAAATGCAGATTACACCATAGCCAAATTGCCCAATCGCAATTATCCTTTTTGCCAATACAGGTCTCCGATTTGGGCGGTACTTACATGCAACATGCACAAGTGGAAGACCAGCTATCGTCAGAGGCGATTTATACTCAACGCCCCATCCATTCCAAGACGCACGGGCGGGATAGGGCGCTCCACATTGCGGGCAGGCCAATGC
The DNA here is from genome assembly GCA_028285315.1 of Acaryochloris sp. IP29b_bin.176. Taxonomy (GTDB): domain Bacteria; phylum Cyanobacteriota; class Cyanobacteriia; order Thermosynechococcales; family Thermosynechococcaceae; genus Acaryochloris. The sequence continues at coordinate 8,396 of JANQPU010000336.1, read as the reverse complement.
CTGTTCAGAAATTTGAACTTGGCATTCACGACAGGGTTTCATGAAATAGGAGAACTGCCAAATCTTAGCCATTCATCAATGAGGTTGAACACAACCTTACCAAAATTTATTGAGTTAAGGTTATTGAGTCCTCAAACGTAGGTCACTAGCGCTTGGCGAGCTTTTTCTTCTCTAGTTTTCGCAAGCGCACCGACTCAGGGGTGACTTCCACCAGTTCATCCGGTCCGATATATTCGAGAGCCCGCTCCAAGCTCATATCGACGGGTGCCTGCAACTGCACTAACTCATCGCCAGTTGAACTCCGATGGTTGGTGAGGTGCTTGGTTTTGCAAACGTTGAGGTCCAGGTTCTGGGGACGGTTATGCTCACCCACAATCATACCTTTGTAGACTTTAACCCCCGGCTCAATAAAGAAGGAGCCGCGATCTTCCGCATTTTTGAGCGCATAGAAGGTAGCGGTTCCTTCCTCAAAGGCAATGATCACCCCATTGCGTCGAGACGAAATATCCCCCGCCATTTCTCGGTACTCCAAGAAGCTGTGATTCATGATGCCATCACCCCGCGTGAGGCGCATAAACTCTCCTCGGAAGCCAATTAATCCACGAGCCGGAATCACGAATTCAAGTTGGGTACGGCCATTACTAACCTGCATGTCCTGCATTTCACCCCGCCGTTGCCCTAGCCGCTCAATACAGCCACCAACGGCCTCTTCGGGCACATCTAAAACCAAGTACTCATAAGGTTCGCAGGGTTGCCCACTAACTTCACGGTAGATTACCTGAGGCTGGGAAACTTGGAACTCATAGCCTTCTCGGCGCATGGTTTCAATCAAGATGCCCAAGTGCAATTCGCCACGACCAGAGACTGCAAACCGATCGGGGGAGTCCGTTTCTTCTACTCGTAGGGCAACATTGGTTTCCAGTTCACGCATCAGGCGATCGCGAATTTGTCTCGACGTTACAAAGTCTCCTTCCTGACCTGCAAAGGGAGAATCATTAACGCAGAAGGTCATTTGCAGGGTGGGTTCATCCACCTTAATCAGCGGAAGGGCCTGAGGTTCGTTGGGGCAAGTAATGGTTTCCCCAATATTGGCATTGGCAAAGCCTGCGATCGCAACAATGTTCCCCGCAGAGGCGGTCTCTAACTCAACTCGCTTTAACCCTTCAAAGCCCATCAATTTGCTGACTTTGGCTTTGACCATCTCGCCATGTTCATTGATCAAGGCCGCCTGTTGCCCCATATTGATGGTGCCATTGTGAATTTTGCCAATCACAATTCGGCCCAGATAATCGGAATAGTCCAGGGTTGTTACCTGTACCTGCAAAGGTTTCTCAGGATCTCCCACTGGCGGTGGAACATGGTGTAGGAAGGATTCAAACAGAGGCTTCATATCCTCCCCCGGAGCGTCTAGATCTTCCTTAGCATAACCATCCAAACCAGAGGCAAATAGGTAAGGGAAGTCACACTGATCGTCATCTGCCCCCAGTTCTATGAACAGGTCAAGGACCTTATCCACGGCTCCGTGAGGATCAGCTTGAGGACGGTCAATTTTATTGACTAAGACAATAGGTCGTAGGCCCTTTTCCAAGGCTTTTTTCAGCACAAACCGCGTTTGGGGCATGGGACCTTCGTTAGCGTCTACAATCAGCAGACAGCCATCTACCATGCCTAATACTCGTTCGACTTCACCCCCGAAATCTGCGTGGCCAGGGGTATCGACAATATTAATTAAGGTGTCTTTGTAAGTCACCGCTGTGTTCTTGGACAAAATGGTAATGCCCCGCTCCCGCTCCAGATCGTTAGAATCCATCACGCAATCGGGAATATCTTCCCCCTCACGGAAAGTGCCAGCTTGCTTGAGTAGCGCATCGACTAGGGTCGTTTTACCGTGATCAACGTGGGCAATAATGGCGACGTTACGAATGGGAAGGAGCGTCATACTGGGTTCCAAAAATACAGATGTTGGATCAAAGTTAGTTGCGCAAATCTGAATCAATGCTTTGTCCAGACTTGCTAAAACTTTAATTTTATTTAACAATTTTAGACTGATTCTGCCCAAATCCGCTGGGGAATGATCGAGATGTTCCGTGACCCAGGCAATGAAATAGGATTAATTTGGGCAGTCTAAGGGCAGTAAATGATGACCAACTGTTCTGTGAATTCTTCTTTATCCTCAGGTGTTATGCCTGCCGAACTGGCTATATTGAATCGGTTATCCATGCCAGTCTGGATCTTTGACATTGAGTATATGCGGATGTGGTGGGCGAATGGGTCGGCTCTGAGGTTGTGGAATGCAGATAGCTTGGAGGAACTCCTCAACCGAGATTGGAGTGATTATTCTGAAGCCACCGAGATTCGGTTGCAGTCTTATTTACACCAGTTTGAACAAGGAGAATCCATACCAGAACAATGGACCTTCTATCCGAAAGGGGGCGCTGCGGTCTCCGTTCGCTGCGTTTTTTCTGGAATTGCCATAGAATCGGGTCGGCTAGCCATGTTGGCCGAAGGTATTACCGACGCCCTAGAGCAAGTGGATGTCGATAGCCTGTGCTCCTTAGAGGCCCTGCGACATACCACGGTGATGATTTCCCTTTACGATCTGGAGGGTCGAGCCATTCTCCAAAACCCTGCGGCCTTACAGTGCTATGGAGATGAGGTTCACTTGGCTCCCCAGCCAACCTTTGCCCATCGATTTCAGGATCCAGACCTAGCGCATCAGGCGGTTGCTACGGTTAAGTCTGGGCAGGTCTTTAGTGTTGAGGTTCAAGTTCAAACCCTTCAGGGTTTGGAATGGCATGGCATTGATGTGCGAGGCACCCAAAATCCTCGGACAGGAGCGCCAGCGCTCCTAGTGAATGAAAAGAATATTAGAGATCGCAAGCGAGCAGAACTCTCTCTCAACCAGTTATTACGGCAAGAACAGCAACGCACCTTTGAGCAACTCCAACAAACTCAGACGGATCTCCAAGAATCCCAACATTTTTTGCAATTGATTTTGGATACGATTCCCCAATCCATTTTCTGGAAAGATCGCAAGTCCACCTATTTGGGATGTAATCTGGCCTTTGCCAAGAATGCCGGATTGTCAGATCCCAACGATATTGTCGGATTAACCGATTACGATCTGCCCTGGTCAAAAGAAGAAGCGGATTGGTATCGTCAGTGCGATCGCAAGGTCATGGATGACAATGCCCCTGAAGATCGAATTGTGGAATCCCAAATCCAGGCCAACGGTCGGCAAATTTGGATAGAAACGAGCAAACTCCCTCTATTGAGCAGTGAGCAAGACGTCGTTGGCATTCTTGGACTTTACGAAGATATTACGGAACGCCAACAGTCAAAAGAAGCCTTGCAACTGATTTTAGAAGGCACTGCGATGAAAGTGGGAGAAGAATTCTTTCGCACCAGCATGCGGGCGTTGGCCGATACCTTGCGTGTACGCTATGCCATGGTCACTGAACTAGTGGGGACCGCCAAAGATCGAGTTCGCACTTTAGCCTTCTGGCAAGGGGACTCCTTTGGTGAGAATTTCGAATATCCCTTAGACGAGACACCGTGTAAGGACGTCATGGCTGGAGAAGCTTGTGTCTATTTGGACTCCGTTCAACAATATTTTCCGAATGATGCTGACCTAGTCACCCTAAACGCAGAAAGCTATGTGGGTATTCCAATTTTGAACGTTTCTGGCCAGATTTTAGGTCACTTGGCGATTATGCATACTGCCCCATTAACGGACGTATCCCCATATGAGATGATTCTGCAAATCTTTGCTGCCCGAGCAGCAGCAGAAATTGAGCGCCAACAGGCCCAACAAGCGCTAGAACAACAACTCTACAATGCCAAGCTATTGGCCCAGATTACGCGAGATATTCGTCAAAGCTTAGATGCCCAAAAGATTTTGGACACAGCCGTTGATCGTATGGGTCAGATGTTTAAGGTCAGTCGGTGTCATATTTACACCTATACCCATCAGCCCATGCCTCGCTTGCAAGTGGTGGCGGAGTATTTAGCTACAGACATGCATTCACTCTTAGGTCAAGACATTCCTGTCCTCAAGACGCCTTACATACAGCAACTGCTATCTACGGATCAAGCGATCCCATCCACCCATGTAGAAACCGATACAACTCTGCAAGAGTTGCGCCCCCTGCTCACCCAGGCTGGGTTGCGCTCCATCTTGGCGATTCGAACCTCTTATTTAGATAAAGCCAATGGTGTGATTGTTCTGAGCCAGTGCGATCGCACGCGAGATTGGACTAAAGAGGAAGTCAGCCTGCTAGAAAACGTAGCCAGTCAGGTTGGAATTGCCCTCGCCCAGTCCCAACTGTTAGACCGCGAGAAACAACAGCGTCAACAGTTAATTCATCACTATCAACAACTTCAACAAGAAATCCAAGACCGTCAGCAGGCAGAAGAAGCTCTAGAGCTTGCCCAATACAGTCTAGAAAAGGCCAACGACAGTATATTTCTCTTTGATCAAGACGGAAAATTTATCTATGTTAACCATCGGGCTTGTCTACAACTCAATTACACGAAAACAGAATTTGAAGCCCTGCATGTTTGGGATATTGATCCTTTGTTCTCTCCTGCACAGTTGAAGGAGCATTTAGAACAGTTAATCATTCATCGATCCCAGAACTTTGAAGGCATTCACCAAACTAAAGCTGGTCAAAATATCCCAGTAGAGATTACCTCAACTCATTTTCGCTTTAAAGATAAAAATCTTTTTTGTGGTATTGCCCGAGATATCACTGAGCGCAAACAGGCTGCATTGGCATTAGAACGACAAATTCAGCGAGAAATGCTGTTGCGAGATATTACGGCTGATATCCGTCAAAGCCTTGATGCTCAGCAGATCTTCACCACAGCAGTCCATAGGATCGGTCAAGCATTTAGTGTAGGTCGCTGTCATATCCACAGCTATGCTGCCGCCCCCATTGAAAAATTCCCGATTGTCGCTGAATATCTAGAGCCAGGTTGGGATTCCATGATGGGAGTAAATATAGCTGTTGAGAAAATAGCTCATGCCCAACAGTTGCTCTCTCAAGAAAAAGCCCTAGTGACAACCAATGTTTATACTGATCCACTCATTTACCCAGCCCTGCAAGATCGCCCGATTCAGCTCAAATCATTACTAGCTATTCGCACATCCTATCAAGGGCAACCCAATGGTGCTATTGTGTTGCAGCATTGTCAACAGAAAATGAGCCGTCAAGACTTTTTGCAGTTGCCCACAACGGAGCAGCAAGCCATGCTTCGTCAATGGACTGCAGATGAAAGAGAACTGATTGAAGCCTTGGCTAATCAGGTAGGAATCGCTTTGGCCCATGCCAAATTACTAGAGCAAGAAAAACAGCAAAGCCAAACGCTATCCCAGCAAAATCAAGAGTTATTAACTGCCAAACGAGAGGCTGAATCTGCAAACAAGGCCAAAAGTGAATTTTTAGCGAACATGAGCCACGAACTACGGACTCCTCTCAACGGCATTTTGGGATATGCCCAAATTTTGCAGCGGTCTTCATCTCTGAGTACCAAGGATCAAAAGGGTATCCAAGTCATGCACCAATGTGGTCAACATCTACTAACCCTTATTGAAGATTTACTAGATTTATCCAAAATTGAAGCTCAACGGATGGAGCTACACCCTGAGCCATTCCATTTTCCTGATTTTCTGACAGGAGTCACTGAACTGTGCAAACTTAAAGCTCAGCAAAAAGGGATTGACTTAATCACGGAGTTTGCACCTAACTTACCCCTTGGCATGCATGCAGATCAACACCGGTTACGGCAAATTTTGATCAACATTCTTGGCAATGCTGTGAAGTTTACAGATAAAGGTAGTGTGACGTTTAAGGTGGCTTTAGCCCAAGAAGGACCTCGACAAGCGAGTAACGAAACTGCTCCTGCTCCTGAGGGAACGATCCAATCCGTCGTTTTTCGAGTCATTGATACGGGAATTGGTATTGTTGCCCAAGAACTCTCCAAAATTTTCTTACCCTTTGAACAGGCTGGACACCCTGATCGACATCATCAAGGCACAGGACTGGGGTTAGCAATTAGTCATCACTTAACCGAAATGATGGGAGGCACATTACAGGTTACCAGTCAGCCTAATGGGGGAAGTATCTTCTCTTTGACCCTCGATCTACTGGTTGTCCAACCAGGCTCACTCGCCTTAGCGCTTGCAACCTATGAGAATCTAACGGGCTATCTTGGACATCCCCGCAAAATCTTAATCGTTGATGATCATTTAGAAACTTGTGCTGGAATTATTGAGTTACTGAGTGACTTAGGTTTCGAGATCTTTACAGCTAAAGATGGTCAAGAGGGGATCAAGATTGCTGTCGAGTGCCAGCCTGATCTGGTGATCTCTGATTTGATGATGCCAAAAATGGATGGTTGTGCTTTGACCCAAGCCATTCGAGCACGGCCTTTGATCTCAGATACTCCCGTAATCGTATCTTCGGCCAGTGCCTATGGGCCAGACCAATCCCGTAGTATAGCGGCAGGTTGCAATGACTTTATCACTAAACCCATGCAGATAGACGAATTGCTAGAGAAATTGCAACGTCATCTGCACCTAGAATGGGTCACAACGGTAAGCCTCTCTCAATCTGATGCAGAGTTGCTCACCAATAACCCTGTTCTGCCTTCGCTTCAATCCAAAATAGTCTGCCCTCCCCAGGACGATTTGGAACGACTGTTAGTTATGGCGAATAAAGGCAGCGTTTTTGAAATGATTGACGAACTATCAAAGATTCAGTCAATGAATCCTCAGTATTATGGCTTTTGCCAGCAACTCGTAGAATGGTCTGAGAATTTCGAAGTCTCAAAAATTCAAGTTTTTTTAAACGAAAAGTCTCATCAAAATCCGTTAAGGGAGATTCCTTAATCCTTTCTCTTCAAAGGGAATGGTTGGCAAGCGGCTAGCAACAATGGATAGATATGGCAGAAGTTTTTTAAGCATAGGATTGAACTCACATGCATATACTGAGACTTGAGCTTCATTTCAAATCTCAGTATTCTTGCGGATTTTGTTAGATCCATTCCCATTCACAATGGGAAAGCTCATTTATCTCGTTTTTGAATAGACCTAACCGGATGTGCCCATGGCCTCCACGAGTCCAAGTCCACTTGCCAAAGCTATGTCTGAGTTCCCACAAACCGCTACTATTCTCATCGTTGATGATGTCCCGACAAACCTGACGATTTTGGCTCAGACTCTCAGGGATCAGGGATTTACGGTTTGGGTTGCTACCAGTGGAATTGCCGCTTTGCAGCAATTGGCTCATGGTTTGCCAGATTTAATACTATTAGATATCCAAATGCCAGGAATGGATGGCTTGGAGACCTGTACACAATTGAAAGCGGATCTTCGCACCCAGGATATTCCGATCATTTTTATGACAGCTCTTAGCGAGCAAGTGAATAAGGTAGAAGGATTATCGTTAGGAGCTGTTGATTACATCACTAAGCCTTTTCAGGAAGCAGAAGTCCTGGCAAGGGTCAAAGTGCATTTGAGCTTACGAGAACTCACCCGAAATTTGCAGCGGGAAATTGAAGAGCGCAAGCGAGTAGAGGCTGAGCTAGCTCAGGCAAATGCTTCTTTACATCGTCTGGCTCACATTGATGGCTTAACCCAAGTGGCCAATCGCTATCGATTTGATCAAGATATGAAGCAACTGTGGCGACGACTACAGCGAGAACAGAAGCCCCTATCGTTAATCTTATGCGATGTCGATTATTTCAAGCTCTTTAACGATCGCTACGGCCACCAAGTTGGAGATGATTGCTTACGGCAAGTGGCAAATGCCATTCAGAATGCTGTGCATCGGCCCGATGATCTGGTTGCTCGTTATGGTGGCGAGGAATTTGCGATCGTTTTACCGTCAACCCATGCCCAGGGCGTAGAGCGGGTTGCCATAGCCATTCTAAGCAATGTGCTCGCGCTAAAAATCCCCCACGAAGCTTCCGCAGTTAGCCCACAGATTACGTTGAGTTTGGGGATTGCAACCATTATTCCTCACCCGGATCAGTCTTTGGATGCCTTGGTTGAATTAACGGACAAAGCACTGTATCGAGCGAAGAAAGAGGGCAGAAACACTTATTGTCACCATGATCTTTCCCAAAATCCACCTACCCTTAGCTGTTCACTGTCACCTCTATCCCATTGCTAAGTGCGACCCTCTGGTATAGGGCTTGTGTAGTGATTAAGAATCATCTTTTGAGGGATGCAGCAAAATGATGTGCTGCTGAATCTAGCGCAAACTGATGGATAGGAAAGGGTGTATCTTAATTGCTATGCCTTACCCACAAGTCTTGAAAGTATTGTGATGGTTAGGTTTGGGATATGCGATAAAGTGTAACCTGACCACTGACATAGCGAAGCGAATATC
>JANQPU010000330.1 GCA_028285315.1 Acaryochloris sp. IP29b_bin.176 | reverse complement strand
GTTATGGATGGGGTTTCCTCAGAACCCCTTCATTAGGTTTTTTCAATTTCTTAACTGTATACCCCTGGATCTACTGCGGTGATTCAGGGGTTCTTTGTGATCCTGGTCCTGGCTAGGGGTAGCGACCATGAAAAACTGGCAGCTCGACTAAGATATCTGCCAGCAAAGTTGTAACTAGGGTCAACATTTTGACCTTATTACACAGTCTATCAATCTTCCTGGTCACCTTGGGCTTAAGGGCATTATGCGCCTGAACTATCTCAAGTCCTTCCCATGTCTGCCCCTAGTATTTCCGGGTTGTTGGGTAATGTTGTTTGCGATCGTATCCCAGTAATCCTTAAAAACGGCTTATTAATCCGAAAAAGAGGTAATTTTCGTGATTTTGATCACGGGGAAATGAGGCGGTATTGATACAGTTGACATGGTGGCATCTGTATAAGAGCGCTTTGAGGTTTATCCAAGGAACAAAGCATAGACTCGGATGCTGCTGTTAAGAGCTGAAAGATTTGCTACCCATCCTGATTGGTCAAAAATTAGGGAGTGTGATTTGAACCATGCCCAAGAATTGGTATACAAGATTCAGGCTCAGTGCTATCTTTCTCGTGTTTACAAGAATGATGAGTATTACGGTTGGATCAATGAGTTAGCAAGGATGCTAGATGGATAGTTTTCTTGCATTGCATTAATTTTAGGTGCCAGCTCCGTTCAAAGAAGCCGCTCTCCTCCATAAAAAACTGGCAGCTCCGCCACGGTGCTTGCCAGCTAGGTTGTAGGAATGAAGTGATTCCTTAGCGTAATTGCTAGTCTATCAGCCTTTCACCCTCTCCTTTAAGTCTTTGCCAGCACTGAAAACAGGCACCCTAGTGGCTGGATTTTGAGCTTTTTCCCCGTCCGTGGATTACGCCCATCTCTGGCCTTGCGGTCCCTGGCTTCAAAGCTGCCAAAACCGACGAGAGGTTGATGGGTTGGACTCCTAGTTCATTGCAGAATTCCCGTTTCTGAATGCGAGTGAACACTCGCAACGCAACAAGTAAACCTAAGTCTTCGACAATCACGCGAGTGTCAAGATTTAAGCATAAATATGCCTTAATCAGAAAATAATCAATTATTCCGGGCATCCTAAGTTAAATGTAAATCTTGACAAAAATGGGTGAATCTCAAGATTCACTCAGTGAATTTGTATGATGTCATCCCCCTTAGACCCGCTTCAGACTGCCTTACAAGCCCTCAAACAGGAACGCTATGCAGAAGCTATAAACCTGTTAGAAGAATATTGTCAGGAGAACCATGAGCTGCATTCCCAAGAATACTTGCAGGCGCAAATGGCATTGGTCAAGGCATACCAACAGAGTGGCTGCTTAGACAAAGCAATCTCCTTGTGTGAGGCATTGATAGAGAGTGAGAACCTCCAGGCACAGATGTGGGCTCAACAGGCACTGCCAGCACTCAGACGAAGAGCAGATCAGCCTTCTCACTCTGGTGTCCGATCGGATGTACCCACACAAACCTCCAATCGATTAGATACCGAAACTGAAAATCAACAGGATAGGACATCTTCTAAGTCTATGCCAAAGGCAGGACGGGCGTTGGCAGGCGTAGTGCCTAAATTGGCAATGAAAGGAATTGCTAGTAGTCTCTCGCTGGCTTCTGGGGTGACCATTACCTTGTTGCTAGGCATGGTGCTTGTCCTAGCGATGAGTGTGTTTCTGATTCTGGACAATGCTCATCCAGTCACTGGGTTTGGCATTGCTGTTTTCGTGACGCTCATCTTCAACACTGTGATGTTCTTTCTCTCACCGATCCTCATGGATATGGTGCAGCGGTGGTTATACGGGACCCACTGGGTATCGTTGGCAGACATTAGACGCCAGAGCCCCGAGTCAGCTCATATCATTGAGCGAGTTTGCTCTCAAAAAGGGATTCAGCAACCTCGGCTGGGGATTATCGACGATCAAAATCCCACAGCGTTTACCTATGGTTCTCTGCCAAACAGTGCTCGTTTAGTGGTCAGCCAGGGGCTCTTCACTTATTTAGATGATGAGGAAATAGCGACAGTCTATGCCCATGAACTGGGTCACATTGTCCACTGGGACTTCGCGGTCATGACTCTGGCCTCAACCTTAGTTCAGCTCATGTATCTGCTATACACCTTCGCTAGACGGATGGGACGAGGTAAAGGGGATAGTAAAGCCAAAGATGCCCTGGAAACTGCGGCGATTTCAGCCTATGTTTTTTACATCATTGGGACCTACCTGCTGCTCTATCTGTCAAGGACACGGGAATATTATGCCGATCACTTTGCAGCAGGGGTCACAGGCAATCCCAACGGGTTGTCCCGAGCCCTAGTGAAGATCGCTTATGGGATCGTTGAAGAAGCACAGCACACGGAAGAACCGAGTCGATTAATTGAAGGGACGCGGGCTCTGGGTATCTACGATCCTAAAGCAGCGACATCGACGGGGACAGCCTATCGAATCACCTCGGAACCTCAAAAAATTGGCCGAATTTTCCTCTGGGACATGTTTAACCCATGGGCATGGTGGATGGAACTTAACTCCACTCATCCATTGACTGGCAAGCGAGTTCGAGCTTTGAGCACCTATGCAGAACAACTAGGTCTCCCCACTCAATTCGACATGGGTCGTGTTATGGGGGAAGGGAAACGCTTAAACAAGCGCAGGTTATATCGCAATTTCGCTTTTGACGTGCTGTTGTACGCTGCCCCTGTGATTGGAGGAGGATTAGGGTTGCTACTAGGGGCAACGATGTTGGCCATCAAAGGCAATGGAGGAATAGGGGTATTTTCACCTGCTCTCGTTGGATTTGGGATAGGTACACTGATCCGACTAGCAGTAATGTTTCCTGATATTCTTCGACCCCGTGCCGTAGATGTGTTAACGCTGATGTCTGATCCTTATGCCAGCCCTCTGCGGGGTCAACCCGTGAAATTGACGGGGGACTTGATTGGCCGAGGTGATGCTGGGTCAAAACTTGGGTCTGATCTTAAACTACAGGATCCAACTGGGCTTATGTATCTGCACTATTCTTCTCGGTTTGGCTCCCTTGGCAACCTGTTATTTGGACTCAGCCAGGTTCAAAACTTAATTGGAGATTCGGTCAAAGTTACGGGTTGGTTCCGGCGTGGGATTGTCCCTTGGATCGATCTAACCCAATTGAAAACTGAGACAGGGAGAAAGGTAAAAAGCTACCATCGCTTTTGGACTCTGGTTTTAGGCTCAGGTTCAATTATTTTGGGAGTTATATTGCCGTTTCTGTTTTCATAAGACTATAAAAGCTACTTTCACTCCCCTGAAAAACTCATTCCAGGTGAGTTTATAGTCACAATAATTGAAACGGCCTAAGCGACCTTGTTTAAATGAATATGCTTACGACCCAGTGAGATTGCAAATTTCTCACCAGGTTTTAGATTCATGGCTTGTGTATAAGCTTTTCCTAGTAAGATATTGCCATTGGCTTGCACGCTCACTCTGTAGCTGGGCCTTCGTCTACCAACATCATTTCCCTTTGAAGTGTGGCTGTTTAAATCAATGCCATCTGCCTCTAAAAGCGCATTGAGGAAAGCCATTCCTTGTATCCGTTCTGAGCCATCTTTTTCAGTCGTCATGTAACCACAGGCTTTGGCTTTCTCTTCCCGAGTGAGTTCACTAAGTTGTTTGACTTTCTCAATCAGAGCATTTCCTGTTAAGGGTTGAGTCTGTTTCTTCTTCCTAGCCATACGTCAAGAACCTCATTCGCGCTATCACCTAAATGCAAAAAAATTGCATGTTCTACTTATTATTATAGCTAGGAAAAATTTTTCACTTCATCACCAATGAAGTGAAGTGCTATATCGATTAATGAAAAGTAATTAGTCTAAAAGTTGAATGAACGGGTCAGTGAAAAATATTAAACCTTGGATAATTCTTGAGTTTTATCCCTAGACCGTTTGATTGGCCCTTTGTAGACGTCATACCTATAGAAGTCCAAATCCAGAGGTGAGCCAATGGTCTGCCCATTCTCAGATAGTTTATACCAGTGATTGGTCATACGATGTTGAGCGAAGGTTGCATGTGACATTCCACACCTGGAAATCCCCGCTGGCTTGTCCGTCAGAGGTGTTCCTTTGATGGATTCGCGAGAACTGGGCATCTCGGATATCCTCCCAGTTTGATCGGAT
>JANQPU010000314.1 GCA_028285315.1 Acaryochloris sp. IP29b_bin.176 | reverse complement strand
GTTCTTTGGGCATGGGAAAGCTCCTCGCTAAAACCATAGCTTACAGGCAAGGAGGCCCACAGATGAATGCCTTAGTATTTAATTTACGATGTATTTAGTGGATTGGGAAAAATCATATTCTTCTTTCATGAGAAAAAGTTACGGTACTGTTGCCGCTCTCGCTTTGTTGCTTCACGAGCAGAAATGATACGGATCAGCTCAATATCTTCTTGATAGAGATGAGACACGACAAGTAAGCGAAGAGAACTGCTCATACCCAATAAAATATAGCGTTCTTCATCTACAGAGTGCTCTGAATCATATCGAAGTCGGGCATTCTCATCACAAAAGACAGTTTGTGCCTCATTGAAGGATATACCGTGTTTCTGTTCATTGCTTTCAGCCTAAACTGATCCCACTCAAATCTAAGCTCGCACACAACTACATTGTAGTTACAGATTAGTGGGTATACAAGAAAAAATGTGTCTAATGACCCAAATCAGCGGCGGCTCGTAACCTTAGCAACACACCCAACTCTTTTTATTCCGTCCGCTGCATTTGGATTGTTATACGGCGATTAACCTACTTCCCTATCCCAATTAGCTAAACATGTTTCTAACCATTTTATGTTTTCTCTAAAATCCGTAAATTCCTTCTCCGTCAAAGACTTTGAATGATATGCTCTATTTCGGCAACCATTCACAATTTGCATAGAATCTTTAAATCTTTGCTTTTGACCTTCAAACACCTCTTGAAAGATTTCCCAGTCATCCTCTATTATTATTCTCAAATCAGAAAAAAAGATCTTTAAATCTACAGAGTAAAATAATTCCTTATATGTATACGTCGCGCAGTCTTTCCCTTTATTGCGTGTTGATAAGGTTTTCCAAACCACAATCTTTGATTTCTCAGTAGTTCTATAAGCACCAAGTATGAGCCTACGAATAATGTCCCTAAGCTTAAGTTCTACATCATTTATTCTTTGAGCAGCTTCTCGATGCCTGCTTTTTTGCTTGTTTTCTTCATCGGATTCCGATATATTATATCGATACTTATTCTGCAAAAACTCTTGAATTGCGTCCATTCTAAAATCATATTCTCTATCACTTTCGCTGTAAGAGATAATTCCATATCCTTCTAAATGCGCTACATCACTTGGGGATTCTTTTGCTAAGCTATTAAAGAAGTCATTATCACCTTTTGCAAGCCATTGAAGCATCGTGTATTCATCCTTATAAAAATCTGTAAGGACTGACAAAATTAAGTTCATATAGCGTATACCTTTATCTTGGTTAAAGGAACTTTTAGCTTTGTTATACTTTTTTCTATTTATCTTGATAGGAATATCACCCTTATTCTGCTGATATATAACACTACATAGCTGACGTGTAAGGAAAGGATGACCACCATAATCCTCAACCAATTTTCCATATATCACGTCTTCAAACTGCACACCCATAAAGTTTCCCAGCTTTTTGAGCATTTCACGAGTCTCGGCAACGTCAAATTGCTCCAAGTAATCAACTGAAACTGATTCAAAGATAGGATTATCTTCCTCTTGAATCTTTCTTGATTCAATACATGTTGGGTTTGTTCCAACTATCATGAACGAAAAAATACTTTTATCTGCTTGATTTAAACTAGTAAGGGTGGATTTCATACATTCCCAGAAAAATACAGAATCAAGTCCCTTCTTCCAATGTTCCACAGTAGCTGTATTGATTGTTATTCTTTCGATTTCATCAAAAATTAGCAGGATTGACTTCTTCCCTAATTTTTCATATATCGCCACTAAATCCTTCTTAAAATTCACCTGTGCATCTTTTTCAGAATAAGCCTCGATTCCACTTGGAAGATTTTTCAATCCTCCTTTTGTTTTACTTTTATACTTATCTACCAGCTGTATCAGCACATAGCGCAAACATTCATTCCATCTATATTTCTGGAAACTCACGTCATTACATGCGATATAAATAGATGGGTATTTAACAAGCGCCAATCGTCGCTCAAGAGCGTGTACAAGCGATGTTTTACCTGATCGCCTCAGGCCAAATAAGCCAGAAGGCTCACCGGAAAAATGCTAATCTCCTAGCTTATTGATTAGATTTCTACGACCAAAAAAGTACAGGTCTTTTTTCAAGGCAAACGTCATACCAAAGAGATCCCGATCGTAAAAACTGTTTCTAAACTTATTTTTCAAGAAATAGGGATCTTGATTATTTATAAAATCATGATAGGAAATCGGTACTATAACTTGAGATTCCTCTGATTCTCTAAGAATACGTTTAACTTCTTCCTCAATATTCTTGTCTTTGCTTATTAAAAGGCTACAAATTCTCTCTATCCTTTTCGTCTGATATTTTTCAACAACTAAATTGTAAACATTATCAATTGCATCAATCGACCTTGCTTGAAAACGCTCATAAGAACTGAAAACAACAATGAGTTCCCTTTCAAAACCAAAGCTCACATTGTAATTAGTAGTTGCCTTAATCAAAGCGTATCTGTAGCGGCTCTGAGAACCTATTTGAATTTCACCCGCATTCGTCACGAACCATTCTTGTGAAAGTCTTTGTAGGATCTGCCATTCTTCACGCAAGAATTTGAGTTTATGCTCATACACTTAACGTGAATTCCAGGTTTTTGCTCAGTCACCATGATATACCATTCTAAATCATTGCTTTACTTTTTCACGCTCGATCAAATACTTCAACAATGATGAGCGACTTTATCTGACAGCCGTATAACTATAATTAGAAGGCAAATGTCCTATTAACATGAAATGAGCGAATAGTTTCGCTACCTCTTAAAGCCTTGCTGTCTCTACATTAGCATCTCCAACAAAAGACGAAATCTTACGGAAATTTGCCTATATGTAAACTTACAGTTGATTGCCTATCAACTAGACGGGCAAAGAATTCCTAGAGACTTTTATTCAGTTTTTGAAGAGTATTAATAGGCAAACTACCCGTTTAAATCTCAAAATCGGTTGTTAATACTCATATTGCGCTGTTGATCCAAAATTCAGAATTGCTGTCATAAATCAGAAGCTAAAGAGTAGATCTGAACATCCTCCTTCACAAAGAAAAGAGACTAATACTGATGAATAACAAGTGGTATGCGGGTCAGGCTAAGATGGAAATCAGTTGACCAGCAAGTTTGAATGGAACGACGGTCCATGACGTGAAGTCCCATCGCATCCGCCAGCGTTAAATCCTGATCTGAAAATTTGCGCAGGAGTTCTACCGCACCCCTTTGCTCTTGAAGACCCACATCGATAACTTGAAGAGGCGACAAAACCTCCACCATTGCCATAAACTGCAAAGCCCGCGTGCGATCATATCGCTTAAGAAACCAACCATGTCCTTCCGCAATCACAAGAGGCGTAGTAATCAGTGGAGGTGGTTCAGCAAACAGTCGTCGAAATAATGGATGATACGTATCGGAACGATCCAGAAAAGCAATAAACGCGGAAGTATCAACGTATGCCTTAGTCTTTGTGGCCATAGACCAGCTCATCAATAGACTGGCTACTCTGAGGGTTCCCTGACTCCACTATCCCAGCATATTGCATCCAAGGCTTTGACTGATCCACAGGCAGAGCATTACGCAAGGAGCGGCGAAGAAGCTCTGCTAGAGAGATTCCCAGCCGTTGTGCTTCTTGCTTGGCAGCCTCATATTCTTCTTCAGATAGACTGATTTGAGTTCGCAACATGATAACAAATTATTTTATGCTGTTATCAGATTAGCAGATCTAAACAGCATAGGTCGATGACTAAAGCATTAGGTCGCACTCAGATTCCCAAAACACTTTAGTAAGGTAGGATACTTCTCATCTATCACCTATGATTGAGGAATAGGCTCGAAGCTCTCAAGTCAGTGGTCTTCCATGTATTGATAGAAAGCTCATTTCAATGAAAACCCGTCATCTAACCGTTCTTCTTCATAAAGAAGAGGATATGTATATCGCTGAATGCCCTGAAGTAGGAACTGTAGATCAAGGAGCAACGATAGAAGAAGCAGTTGCAGGCTTAAAAGAGGCGACAAAGCTATATTTAGAAGAATTTCCCATGCCGGAAACATCGCCTCGGTTTGTAACCAGTATTGAAGTGAGTTATGCCTAGGTTGCCACGTGTACCCAGCAAAAAAGCAATTCGGGCATTAGAGCGACTAGGATTTGAGCAAGTTCGGCAAACGGGTAGCCATATTGTTCTGAAAAAAGTGACTGAGCAAGGTACGGTTGGCTGCGTTGTTCCCATGCATAAGGAATTGAAGATCGGAACATTGAGTGGAATTCTGAAACAGGCCCAAGTTACTGCTGAGGAATTTATTGAGAGTCTTAATGCCTAAATCCAAACGCAAAGTTCGGCATTTAGAGGCTTGCGAGCACATGGCTTCTATGATAGATGATGGTGCGTTACGGCATTTGACCTAATACACCTAATGAGATTGGGGATCTTATCTGTCGGTATTTAATTATGCTGATCTCTAGCGATCGCAATGCCTTGATGCCTTGCCCCTGTGGCAGTCAAAAGTTATTAAACCAGTGCTGCGGTGTTTACCTACAAGGTTCTTGCCCTGCTCCCACTGCTGAGACACTGATGCGATCGCGCTACGCTGCTTATTGCCTCAGAAATATCGATTACTTATTCAATACCGAACATCCCAGTCACCGCCAACCCAATAGCCGACGATTGATCGCTGCCACTGCCAATAATCTGACTTGGCTGGGTTTAACCGTACTCGCCACCGAAGCTGGACAACCCGAAGATAGCACTGGTGTTGTTGAGTTCGTTGCGGTGTACCAAGAAGGGAACTCTGCGGCCCAACTCCACGAGCGATCACGCTTTGTCAAAGAAAATGGCAAATGGTTTTACACCAATGGAGATAGATTACCGCCCTTCCAACCGAAAAAGAATGAACCCTGTTGGTGCAAAAGTGGCAAAAAGTTTAAACAGTGCCACCGCAAGAAAAGCTAATAGCTCTAACGTCACCAGAAAAATGAACGGGGTGACGAGCCGCCAGCTGCAATGATTGCGCCACATTTCAATCGCAGTTGCGCATCCGACATTGATTGAGATAGATGAGCAGCGGATTCGGGATTAAAACGGTAAAGTTATGCCTATTGCGTCAACAGCTGCGCGATAGCAACGCTAATGTGAATTACAGTCGGTAACCCGGACAATCATCTTCGAACGCCCCGGTTCACCCGTGTCATGCAGCTTTTCAATTCTAGCCGAAACTCCTCGTTCAATCGGGTGCAACCGGATGGTTAGGCAGCAATGTTTGTGTGAAACAGCCATAGTTTTGAGAAAAAGAGGCTAGGTTGAAACACGAAACCCAGTCTAAGAGGCAAATCATCTGGCGGGTGGGCCATTGATACTGATTGAGGAATCGACTGGTGGCACTGGCGGATTTAACTTGGCTATGAGCGGGTAAAGATTGACCTGTTGCTTCTAAAAACAACTCCAATAAGGCTTGTAAGGTTTCTTGCTGATAGGGACCCGGCATCAGGTGGAGCAAGGTGTAGACGGGCAAGGATGTATTTTGGCATGCTTGTTTCTGGATATGACTGCACGCCCTTTTCTCATAAACATGAACCTTGGTGCAACATCTCAGGCAACGGACCCGTTACTGGTCATCGAATAATTTTCTAGAATGCAATGAGTTTTCCTATTTTTTAACCTTTTTCAAACCCATGGGTATTTCCCCCAACCGCCTAGGCCTGTTTCTTAAGCGCTTAGCCCCCTGGATCGTGTCGATGGGACTCAGCGCTGCTCTTGTGTTAGGGTTAGCCTGGCTTTTTCTCAAGCCCAAGCTGGAATCGACGGATGACCAGCCGCGATCGCAACAAGTCACACCCATCAATTCCGCTTTAGCTGCCCTGCGTCCCCTTCCTGCCCAGCAACGCCTGGATCCCCTCAGGCAGCTCGCCCAACAGGGTACAACTCAAGAGCAGAATCAGGCTAGGTATGTTTTAGCGGCTGACCTGATTCAGCTTCAGCAAGGGGAAGAAGCCTTACGTTGGTTAAAAGGTTTGGAAGATCGATATTCCCTGCTTGCCAGCCATATTGCGGTATTGCAGGCTCAGGCAGAAACCCTGGCTGGACAAAACGAGTCAGCCAAGACAACTTGGCAGCGGATCTTGGCCGACTATCCCCAAGAGCCCGCAGCAGCGGAAGCCTTATTTATGCTGGGTAAACAAGAGCCTGAACTCTGGCAGCAGGCCATCACTGACTTTCCGGCCCATCCCAGAACAGTGGAAATCGCTGTAGCGCAATTGAAGGACAACCCCAAACAGTTTAAGTTGTTGATGTTAATTGCCGAGCATGGCTTGTTTTTACCCAACTATGGGGATTACTTAACCCAACTGACCCAGGACTTCAAAGCTCGACTCAAACCATCTGATTGGCAAATCATTGCTTTTGGGTATTGGGAAAAGCAAGTTTATAAGGAGGGGGCGCTCGCTTATGCCCAAGCGCCCCAAACCTCGCAAACCGCTTATCGAGCAGCGCGGGGATTGCAGTTAGGGGGGGACAAGAAAAATGCGATCGCAGCCTATCAAACAATAATTGCGGCCTATCCGCAAGCGAAGGAAACACCCCTGGCCTTGAGCAAGCTAGCTGGTCTAGAGCAAGACCTCAGCAAAGCTGCAAAACACTACGATCGTGCCTTTCAACGCAGTCGAGAGCAACAGCCAAATTTGGCTGCTCAAATTCTCTGGGAGCGCATTCAACGGTTACAGAAGGCTAGGCAGCCCTCTCAAACGATTCAGCAAACGCTGCTACAACAGTTTTCACAAACGGATGGTGCGGCGGCACTGCGTTGGCAACAAGTGGAGAAACAGCGGGAAGCAGGGAATCTGGCAGGTGCACGTCAATTAGCCCTACAAATTCAAGATCAAAACCCCAATAGTCCCCAGGCGGCAGCGGCTGCGTTTTGGGCCGGAAAGTGGGCATCCTCCCCAAAAGAGCGGCAAATGGCCTTTCAAAACTTGTGGAAAAACAATCCAGATTCTTACTATGCCTGGCGCGCTGCTGTCCTGTCGGGTTGGGACGTGGGTGATTTTACCTCGATCCGCTCTTTCCAGCCGCAAATTCGGTTTCCTAGTACACAATTGCCCTTGGCTGCAGGATCTTCTGCCTTACAAGAACTGTACCAACTAGGACAATACCAAACCGCTTGGGAACGTTGGCAGTGGGAATTTCGCAATCGTCAGCAGCCCAGCTTATCGGAGCAACTCACGGATGGTCTGTTGCGGCTCGGGGTTCGAGATTACTTAGATGGCATCTTTATGCTGACCCATCTAGAAACTCGCGCTCGGGAAGAAGCGGATCCTGAACGGCTGGTCGAACAATGGCAAGAGCATCCTGGCTTTGAGCAGGCCCTGTTTCCCTTGGCCTATTTCACACCGATTCGCAAATGGTCTAACCAGCGCAATCTCAATCCACTGTTAGTCCTCAGCCTAATGCGTCAAGAATCTCGATTCCAACCGAAAATCCGATCGGTGGCGGGGGCTGTGGGGCTAATGCAGGTATTGCCGGAAACAGCAGAGTGGGTGAGTAATAAAATCGGTCTCAACGCCTATCAACTGGATAGTGTCGATGACAATATCAATCTCGGCACCTGGTATTTGGACTATACCCACCGCAACTACAACAACAATTCCATGCTTGCGATCGCAAGCTACAATGCGGGTCCTGGCAATGTGAATCGGTGGGTCAAGCAGACTACGATTACGGACATTGATGAGTTTGTGGAAGCCATTCCTTTCCCCGAGACAAACAATTATGTCAAATCCGTCTCCGAGAATTATTGGAATTATTTGAGGATCTACAATCCCCGAATTCAGCAATTAGTTCAAACACAAGCCAACCCTTAGGATAGGTTAAGCAGTCTTAAAAGTATCCTCAATCTGGGCTTAAGGTAGCTATGAAAGGTTAGCGATGCAACCTGCAGAGGCTGTTACCCGAACTCAACGATTTGAATTGAATTACACGCCGAAGGCTGATATATGATTGCAATCGAGTTTTCAGCCCTCGTCCGAGGCTGCTGGCATCGGCGCATCCCCAGTATGGAACAATGAGCACAGCAAGTGTTGGCATTTGTGAACAAGTGACATCAGCAACAGATGGAGATCAACTGGCAATTCTCAATTAATGCAGCCCACGATCAGTTTTCTCGTCGCTACACACATATGAATGACGTTCACACTATACCTAACATGTCCCAATACTTAATTTACAGAGTATTCAGTTATGCAAGCGAAGATATCCTCGCATCCCTGCTCTCAGAGGGCTACGGCCTTCGTGGTCCTGACGGCTCGCTGAAGACAAGCGAGTATTGCTGTTAGTTTGCCGAGCCCAAACGACTAAGTCTTGGCTATCGACTCGGATAGTGCCCCCAAGAATCTTGATAGCCAACTGGCCGTTTTCACATTCCATGTTTCTGAGGGAGTGCCATTTCTCTCGGCGGCTGGTTGGACCTTGTCCCCAGATCATTAAATCCAAAGGGATGCCAGAGCGCACGCTATAGCCCCGTCCCCAGCACACGCGCCACAGCTCTTTGGCGGTGGTGCAATGCATTTCATGATCGTGGGAAGGTGCACAATAGCGATAAATATAGCAATCGCTCATATCACTCTTAGCGAGTGGATAAAAACTCTGCTCCATCATGGCATCATGGAGAACACCCCAATAAGCCGAAACAGGACGAATCTTGGCTGATATGGGCGCTTGTTTCATGTTCGCAGTCGAAATCACCCCTTCTTTATTGTCGATGAGCTGCATACTATCGAACAAAGGTTCGGTGCGAAGGTTGGTGTTCGATAATAAGACGGGGCGACCTTGCACGAACCCCTCGACAAAGGTTCGGATTAGTTCACTATCTGAAAGCGAATCATCAGAGTTGTGAGAGGGCATGGTTAAATTGGGTTGGGTAAGGACCATGATGATATTTCACCTGCTGTTGAGTCAGTCGTAGCGAAAACATATGAACGATAGGTTCAAATAAGACCACTGTCATCAGTGGATACCCCCAGCAGAGGTTTAAATATAGCATCGGCCTATTAAGACCCGCACTAATAATCTTTACTTTTTTCAGAAAATATTCACAAAGTTGATGGAGCAATATATCCAAATCTTCAAAGTCATCGGTAACAGTTCCATTGTCAGCCACCACAATCTCTGTCATCTATTAGGATCGGAAATAGCGGCTTATTACCTGTAATAAGGCATCAATCATTAGCGCCCTGCTTTCTCATAGTGGAAGATCTGATTCCCCGACACCTGTGGGTCCCCACCTGCGTTAAGACTATGTAACGATAGCTGCAAATACGCGATCCGGTTTAACGTATTTTTTACCTACAACTCGCAAAATTAAGCTCGAGGCGCTTCTCTTTAAGCAACCCGTCCCTAAACTATTCCAGACAAACACAAACTAATGGGTACAGATACCATTCGCATTTATACCTTGGCTCGCGAGCTTCAACTCAGCTCCAAAGAAGTGCTAGCCCTCAGTCACAACTTGCAAATCGAGGCCACCACCCCTAGTAGTTCTGTTACTCAATCCGAGGCTGACCGGATCATGGCTGTTGTCCAGTCCAATGGCACAGCCCCAAAACCTACTCCAGCTCCTGCTCAACCCATGAGTGCGCTTTCATCACCCCCAACCGAGATTGATCTTCACAATCCAGCTTATTATCTCAATCGTGAAATTAGCTGGCTGAGATTCAATCAACGCGTCCTGCACGAAGCCTTTGATGAACGCACGCTGCTCCTAGAGCGGCTGAAGTTCATGGCCATTTATAGCTCGAATTTAGATGAATATTTTATGGTTCGTATTGCTGGTCTGAAGCAGCAAATTGCTGCTCAGGTCACACAGCGTTCCTTAGATGGATTGACCGCTCAAGCCCAACTGGAAGCCATCCACCGTGAATTAAAACCGGAAATTCAGCAGCAACATCAATACTTCACTGAATTTCTCAAGCCTGAGCTGGCCAAAAATAATATTTGCCTCCTTGATTACGAAAACCTCAATCCTCAGCAAGTCGCTTTTTTACATCAATATTTCCTAGATCAGATCTTTCCGGTATTAACCCCTCTGGCAGTTGACCCAGGCCATCCGTTTCCTTATATTTCCAATCTCAGTTTGAATTTGGCAGTTTTGGTCAAAGATATACAAACTGGGGATGGCCATTTTGCCCGCGTTAAAGTACCCAGTATGCTACCCCGATTCATCGAGCTACCAGAAGACAGTTGTGACTGTTCAGTCTGCCATTGGAGCGGGGTGCCGATTGAACAGGTCATTGCCCAAAATCTGGAATTTCTGTTTCCAGGCATGAAAATTCAAGCCTGCTACCCATTTCGGATTACTCGTAATGCGGATTTAGAATTGGAAGAAGATGAAGCAGATGATCTGCTATTAGCAATTGAGGAAGAACTACGCAAACGCCGCTTTGGCTTTGTGGTCCGTATGGAGATTCAAACGGGAACCCCTGATTTTATCTGCCGAACGTTGATGCGGGAGCTAGGGCTGGATGAAAGCGATGTGTATCATATTGACGGATTGTTGAGCTTAAGTGACCTGATGGGGCTAGCGTTTCTACCCTTCCCCCATTTGCAACAAAAACCTTGGACACCGATTGTGCCGCCACGATTACGGAAGGTGGAACAGCTTGAGGTGCCTGTAGGTAGTGTGAATGGGCATACAGATAAGAGCATCAAGGAACCTCCTACAGATATTTTTTCGGTGATTCGAGGGGGAGATTTGCTCGTCCATCATCCCTATGATTCGTTTACAGCAACGGTCCAGAAGTTCATCACCCAAGCTGCCCATGACCCCAATGTCTTGACGATTAAGATGACCCTCTATCGAACGGCGGGGGATAGCGGGCTTACCAGTTCACCCATTGTCAGCAGTCTGATTGCGGCAGCGGAGAATGGCAAGCAAGTGGTAGCGTTAGTAGAGCTGAAAGCCCGTTTTGATGAAGAGAATAATATTGTCTGGGCTCGCAAATTAGAAAAAGTTGGCGTCCATGTGGTCTATGGATTAGTAGGTCTGAAGACCCACACCAAAATTGCCCTGGTGGTCAGACGAGAAGGTAAACAAATTCGTCGCTACGTCCATATCGGCACGGGCAACTATAACCCTAAAACGGCCCGCCTCTATACGGATTTAGGATTGCTGAGCTGTCGAGAGGAACTCGGAGCCGATTTGACGGATCTGTTTAACTATCTGACGGGATTTTCCCGACATCAAAGTTATCGGAAGCTGTTGGTGGCTCCAGTGAATTTGCGCGATCGCATTTTGGAATTGATCGAGCGCGAAATGGATCACCAACGGCAGGGTAATTCAGGTCGGATCATTGCCAAAATGAATTCTCTCGTCGATCCAAAAATCATTAGAGCCCTCTATAAAGCTTCCCAAATCGGGGTCAAGATCGATCTAATTGTGCGAGGAATTTGCAGTCTCAAGCCGGGGCTAGAGGGGATCAGCGAGACAATCCACGTGATCAGCATTATTGGTCGTTTTTTGGAACATGATCGGATCTTTTATTTTCATAATCAGGGACAGCCGACAGTGTTGATTGGTAGTGCGGATTGGCGACAACGCAATCTGGATCGGCGGGTGGAAGCCGTCGTTCCCATCGAAGAGCCAGCATTGGTGGCAGAGTTGCGGGAATTATTGGAGATTATGCTCAGCGATAATCGTCAAGCTTGGGACTTACAGCCAGATGGAACCTTTGTTCAACGTTGTCCCGGGTCAGATGAGCCGGAACGGTCCACCCATGAGCTGTTAATGCAGCGAGCAACCCAATACGCGCACTGTCTTTTGCATTAATGCCCTCTTATGCTTTAGGGTGACAAAGTCAAAACGGTGAGTCTCAGTAGCCTGACCTTATGGTTTCGAAGGCAAGATTCAAGCTGACTCAAAATACAAACGTCTACAACAGTTTTTTCGAGAGTTGGATGCAGACTATTAGACCATCGTCAAGCTCGTCATCAACTGGATGCAAAGCCTACAGCCATGGATACTCAGCATTGACTGCACCACCTGAGGGTTTGGTAGCCACAACTAGGCATAGTCCATAAGGGGGCTGATTTTCCCTTATGCTGGTGGATGATCAAAAAGCAAGATAACTCCAATCGCAATGAGCGAATGCGATTTTTCGACCAATTACTCCGCGTTTGTCCTGATGTCCAAATTCGGCGTTTGTGTTTCGCTTACAACGTCAAACTAAAGTGGTTGAATGTCTGATCTTGCTGGTAACCGAGGGACTGATATAGTGACTGGGCTGCAATATTTGTCTTTTGAGTGGCGAGTACGAGCCGTATTGCTTCCGTCTCTCGGGCATAGTCTGCAACGACCTGCAGGAGTTGCTTTGCAATACCTTGTCGGCGATGAGAGGCCAGCACGAATAAATCATTCAAAATCCAAACCCGCCGCATAGAAACTGAGGAAAAACTAGGGTAGAGCTGGGCGAATCCAACCCCAGTACCTGCATCCAGGGCTAGAAATATTCTGGAGTCTTGATTATGAAAGCGTTCGGCCAAAAACTGCTCGACATCGTGGAGGTTTGAGAGCTGTTTGTAAAAGACTCGATAGTGGTCAAATAGCATTGCCACATCAGCAAGATGGTCAGGATTGGCTAATATGATGTTCATCTTGAGGAACCAGTAGTTATTCTGTTGGAGGGCAACACACGGTGTAGGCCGGCCCAGCAGTTCTCGGCATTTGAGGCCAGAGTTCTTTGATACCAATATCCATAAACTGCTTGCGACCTAGCGCATCAGCATAGGCTGTGGGTGAGAATTCTCTAAACTTGGAATAGTTTGTAATTTGTAGGTTGAACCTATGTAAGCCTTCTATTTGGACTCATGGCTAGGGGCAGTTATCCAGTCTATTTTGCTACTTAACCATTCTGTCAATCCTCTTCCTGGAAACTATTTCTGACAAATATAAGAACTATCCATTAGAATGGTCAGCGTGCTTGAATTGTTGCTCACCAATCTCTAGAAACTTTTCGACTTAAGGTTTTCGCAGATTTTTTGTGCCGCTGACTTTCAGCATTAGGTATGAGTGCAAAAAATTTTTGCAAGCACTCCTTCGCCTGTAAACAGATACAGGTGAAATCTTTCCCATTCATTATTAAAATTGCATGACTTTAGTTTCCCTTTCATCTGCTGCTTCTCATGTGAAGCAGGATCAGCCTGATGCTTTACTCTCGCATGCTGACTATGTCAAACAGCTACGCCCTTTATTGCCCGATGAAGTCTTCTTGCCCGATCTGAGCAAAATTTGGTTTATTTTGATTAATCTAGCAATGTTAGCCGTCGGTTGGGCTATTGCTAGTTATATGGATCAATGGCATTGGTATTGGTTATGGCTATATCTACCTGTTTCCCTTGTGATGGGCAACAGCATAATTGCACTGCTCTTTAGCTGTCATGACTTAATGCATGGAAGTGGTATTAGACATTCAAGGCTATTTCGTCTAGTGAGCTTCTTAGGTCTGTCTATGTTGTGGATGCCGCCTACACTCTGGCGTGCGGTTCATAATCGTGAACACCATCGCAATACCAATTCTGAAGTTGACCCAGACCGCAACTATCTTTACCAACAGCCGAATACCTGGGGTAAATGGATTCAAGATCGGTTTGTTCCGTCTAACGAAGTCAGTCCCTTTGGGTTAATCGTTGGTATGGGTCATGCTTGGGGCGTCCATACCTTTAGGAACATGACATCTGTGGTGTTATTCAACCGCAAAGATGTGAATTATGTTCCAGCTGCCTTTACGGTCAGCCGCCGGGAACGATGGGCGATTGCTAGAGAAGTTGTCCTGATTGGTTGTGTCCATTCGAGTATTTTGCATAGCCTGGATTTTGACCCTGTCAAATTGCTATTCAGCTATTTTCTACCGATTTGGATTGGCTATGCAGGAGCGTTATTTTATATCTACACGAACCATATGCTGTCACCAATGACGGCAATTAATGACCCACTAGTCAATAGTGTTTCCCTGAAGGTTCCTAAGATCTTTGATGTGCTGCATTTCAATTTTTCCTACCATACAGAACACCATCTCTTTCCCGGCATGAATTCTGACTATTACCCGATTGTGCAGGAGTTATTGTTGAAACTCTACCCTGAGCGCTTTCATTTACTGCCTGTCGGTCAAGTATGGAAGTTGATGCTAGAAACTCCTAGGCATTACGAAGATGAAAAGACCTTTACCACTTGGTCTGGTGAACAGTCTATGGCCTGTCCTTTGACACTCGATCCCTAGGAGGTAGGATGTCACGGTTGTGAGGGACATCAGATCGGGGACGGGTTGAGAATAGACTTCGAGATTTGATTGATTTGGGTCAGACGCTCGAAGATGCATTCAGCAGGTTACGGCTAACTCAAAATAATATTGACGCAACGGGTAGGGTTACAACCATCAGTAAGAATTGAACTCTCAACAAAGACTTATTGTTGAGAGTTACTATGCAACGTTGGTAAATATTGCATATTTTTATAAGCCTTTCTCAGTAAGGATTGTAGCTGTAATTCAAAAAATGGTTCTCAAACCTGCTGAATGTGGAATATATCTGCTGTGCGATCGCAACTGAACAAACCTTAGAAATAGTTGCACAATCCTATCTTCCGAAAGGCTATCAGGCCACAATAGGCGATGAAATTATTTCGATGTCCAATCTAAAAAGCAGAGAAGGTTGCGATCGCATCTCCCAATTTCTGCTTCACTTCATCCACAGGTATTGCCCCTAACTCACCGGAAGCCCGCGTGCGAATATTGAGGCTATTGGCTTCTACTTCTTTATCGCCAATTACCGACATCACCGGAATTTTGGCTTTCTCCGCATTGCGGATCTTCTTGCCTAGGCGATCGCCACTTTGATCGACTGAGACTCGAATTCCTCCAGCCTGCAACTCAGTAGCTACCTTCTCAGCAAAAGGCATATGGTCATCATTCACCGTCAACAGCCGCACCTGTTCTGGTGCTAACCACAGGGGAAAGACACCTGCATACTGCTCAATTAAAATGCCAATCAGTCGTTCGAGGGATCCAAAGGGAGCCCGGTGAATCATAATCGGGCGCTGACGGTTACCGTCTTCTCCCATAAATTCCAGGTCAAAGCGTTCGGGCAGGTTGTAATCTACCTGTACCGTTCCTAACTGCCATTCCCGATCTAGGACATCTTGGAAAATAAAGTCCAGCTTCGGACCATAAAAAGCAGCTTCTCCAATTCCTTCAAAATGCTCCATGCCCAGGATTTCGACTGCCCGGCGAATCGCACTCTGGGATTTTTCCCAGGCTTCATCTGAGCCAATATATTTGTCAGAATCTGGATCGCGAAAGCTGAGACGGGCTTTGAAGTTTTTAAGCTGTAGCTTGTCGAAGACGGAGAGAATTAAATCCACTACCTTGAGGAATTCATCATCGAGCTGATCAGGCGTGACAAATAAATGGGAGTCATCGACGGTAAAGCCGCGTACTCGTGTGAGTCCACCCAGCTCGCCGGATTGCTCATACCGATATACGGTGCCAAATTCTGCTAGCCGCATCGGTAAGTCGCGGTAAGAGCGCAACTCACTCTTATAGATCTGGATATGGAATGGACAGTTCATGGGCTTCATGACAAAGCCCTGCTCAGAACTGCGATCCTCATCGTTCTCGCTCATCAGCGGGAACATATCTTCCTGGTATTTTTGCCAGTGACCTGAAGTCTTAAAGAGATCTACCCGAGCAATATGGGGTGTGGTTACTCCGAGATATCCCCGCTTGATTTGTTCCTGTTTGAGGAAGTCTTCGAGTTGCGATCGCAACAACGTTCCCTTAGGCGTCCACAAAGGCAAACCTGGTCCCACCAGATCGGAAAAGAGAAACAACCCCAGCTCTTTCCCTAGCTTGCGATGGTCACGGCGCAGCGCCTCTTCCTTACGCCGCTTATGTTCTGCGAGTTGTTCAGGCGTCTCCCAAGCCGTGCCATAAATCCGCTGCAATTGGGCCTTGGTTTCATCCCCACGCCAATAGGCTCCCGCCACGCTTTCTAGGGCAATGGCCTTGGGATTCAAGTCGGCAGTGGACTCCACATGGGGCCCCGCACACAAATCCCACCACTGATCACCTAAATGGTACAAGGTAATCGGGTCTTCAAGATCTGCCAATATTTCTAGCTTATAAGGCTCTCCCAAAGCTTCTATTCTTTTCTTGGCCTCTTCCCGAGTCACCTCTTCCCGTTCTACAGGCAACTTCTTCTTGATGATTTTGACCATCTCTTTTTTGATGGCCTTTAAGTCCTTATCTGTAAAGGGAGTGGGGCTGTCAAAGTCGTAATAGAAACCGGACTCAATCCACGGACCAATCGTCACTTGGGTTCCAGGAAACAGCTTCTGAACGGCCATTGCCATCACATGAGAGGTCGTATGGCGGATTCTCTTCAGTTGCTCCGACTCACTAGTCTTAGGCAGGTGAATCTTTTCAGGCGATTGCTCAGATTGCTGTTCAGCGGACATTGCGGATCAAAATAACTTAACTAATGTTATGGACTTGTCCCATCTTATCGAAACCTCAAAGTGAATTACCGATAAAGAGTGAATCACCATAAAGTTGGATACGGTCTAGAACTTCAACTCCAAATCCTGACTTTAGATCACTTGGCTCAATCCTCTCTTCAATCACCAGGAGTGACTCGACTAACCCTAAACATAGGAAAAAGTAACTAAATTTAATGATCACTACTGCCAACCCCGACCTTGCAGAAATATAGAGCAAACAGCAGAGTTAAATCTCCACTGATTTTTAGTTCTGAGGTTACCCTCCCATTTCTGGCGATCGCTATATACTCTATTCATCCAATAACAAAGCTGATGTGACTGAGCAACCTCGCTATATTTCTTACCAGCAACTCAGAAAAAACGATGTCAGGCTCACTCAACTCAGAAAGATCTAAGCAATATTAGAAATATCGTCAAACCGCATTGAGACATCACCTATTTTCATAGATGGAGAGATGTTATTCATCCAAAGCAACTAGACCTCTTGCACGAATCCGCACGCCCCCCAGCTCCCCAATTCTCTATTCAGTTTCTGCTCAGTAATGCTCATCATAGGCCAAGATAGAGGTTTGTCCGTTTGATATTGACAGCCGTGCATCACATTGGGTATGTGACAACTTCACAGGAACTGTTGTACAAACGAAGCCTTTTGGTACTTTCCCTCAGAAATGGGATCAGTGAGGCCAATGCAGAAGCATATGCTTACCCAAGAGACTTACTATATCTAACCATTTAGGCTTTGAGGAATCCGGTGGGATTAATGTATTTTGTCTATTGTTCTTGTTTTTATAAATAAAAAAAGCATATTTATTTTTATCAATAATTTATCGTCTTTTCGTGAATAAGTTTTGAATATGCGCCTATTAAATTTACTCAATTCTATTTTTGCCATTTTAAGGGTGATTTTGTCTTTCTAAAGCGGTGCAAACTAGTCAATAATGCTCAAAGGTGCTGAAACTGAAGGGAGATTCTAGAGAATGAAATTAGCCTATTGGATGTACGCAGGTCCAGCTCATATTGGCACATTGAGAGTTGCCAGTTCTTTCAAAAACGTTCATGGCATTATGCATGCTCCCTTAGGGGATGACTACTTTAACGTGATGCGTTCCATGCTAGAGCGAGAGCGGGATTTCACGCCCGTGACCGCCAGCGTGGTCGATCGCCACGTTTTAGCCCGTGGCTCCCAGGAGAAAGTTGTCGATAACATCACCCGGAAAGACGAAGAGGAAAATCCTGATTTGATCGTCCTCACCCCGACTTGCACCTCCAGCATTCTGCAAGAAGATCTGGAGAATTTTGTCGAACGGGCGTCTCTCAGTACCCAAGGGGATGTCCTCCTAGCAGATGTAAACCACTATCGCGTCAACGAGTTACAGGCGGCTGACCGCACCCTAGAACAAATTGTTCAGTTTTATCTCAAAAAAGCTGGCAAAAATGGTGAGTTACCGGAAGGTAAAACGGCTAAGCCCTCTGTCAACATTATTGGTATTTCGACCCTCGGCTTCCATAACCAGCACGACTGCACTGAATTGAAGCGGCTAATGGCTGATTTGGGGATTGAAGTCAACGAAGTCATTCCTGAAGGGGCGTCGGTTCACAATCTCAAGCGACTACCTCAAGCCTGGTTTAACCTCATTCCCTATCGCGAGATTGGCCATATGGCTGCTCATTATCTAGAGAAAGAGTTTGGCATGCCGTTTGTCGATATCACACCGATGGGTGTAGTGGAAACTGCCCGTTGTATTCGCAAAATCCAAGAAGTGCTGAACGCTCAAGGGGCAGACGTCAACTACGAAGAGTACATTGAGAATCAAACGCTGCATGTTTCTCAAGCTGCCTGGTTTTCCCGCTCCATCGACTGCCAAAACCTAACGGGTAAAAAGGCTGTCGTTTATGGTGATAACACCCATGCTGCAGCTATGACCAAGATCTTGGCACGAGAGATGGGGATTCATGTGGTCTGGGCGGGCACCTATTGCAAATACGATCAAGAATGGTTCCGCCAAGAAGTCAGCGAGTATTGCGACGAAGTGATTATCAATGATGATCATGGGGCCATTGGGGACGCCATTGCTCGTGTAGAACCTGCGGCCATCTTTGGTACGCAAATGGAGCGTCATGTGGGTAAACGACTGAATATCCCCTGCGGTGTGATTGCGGCTCCTATCCATATCCAAGATTTCCCTATCGGCTACAAGCCTTTCCTTGGCTACGAGGGGACGAATCAGGTCGCTGATTTGGTATATAACTCCTTCACATTAGGGATGGAAGATCACCTGTTAGAAATTTTTGGCGGACATGATACGAAGGAAGTGATCACGAAGGGCATCTCAGCTGATTCTGACTTGGGTTGGAGTGCAGATGGTCAAGCTGAACTCAACAAAATTCCTGGGTTCGTTCGGGGGAAAGTGAAGCGTAATACCGAGAAATTTGCTCGTGAGCGCAATATTACTGAGATAACTGCCGAGGTTCTGTATGCCGCGAAAGAAGCGGTGGGTGCATAGCCTTAATCCTTCAATTTAAGACTTATTTGTCAAGGTTACTCAAGTTTGAGTAACCTTGATCGCTTTCAAGGATGTACCGTTTAGCAAGCGAATTGATTTTTCGTTGAATGGTGCAGTAATAATCTGTTGCTATTGTTCTGTTAGTACAAAAAACCCCTGTTGTTGAGACAGGGGTTTAGAGGTTTGGTTTGGCAATCTATATATTGTAGATATCAGCTCAAATTACTGCATTTACGCAGCTCAAAAAACTTTTCTTCTAATTCTGAGAGTGATTGCTTATCTGGATTGCATTTAGAGCAGGATAAGAATGGTAGCTCTAGTTCTCTATGGGGGCATTTTTGCTATCCATCAGAATCAAAGTGTTCGTGATGACAGACAGCACTGATAAAGCGGCGAACCCTGCAATAGGAACTAGCATGTAATCATATCCCCCATAAAATCGATTTTTCGTATATTTCTATGATCCCCAAAATAGTCTGGAGTGCTCAGGTTAGAAATACTGAACTTCGGAATGGGATATTTTTACACCTGCGTATAATTACGTAATTTTTCTCTGGTGTAAATCAATGATTTCTTCGTTTCGAACTCCTTCAAGTTGATAAAGTATGGATTTTCGTCATCACTGCCACAGGAAAAAATGCATTAATCGAGGGTTGCTCGCGTTTCTTGGGGCAATA
Organism: Acaryochloris sp. IP29b_bin.176; assembly: GCA_028285315.1. Classification (GTDB taxonomy): domain Bacteria; phylum Cyanobacteriota; class Cyanobacteriia; order Thermosynechococcales; family Thermosynechococcaceae; genus Acaryochloris. The sequence continues at coordinate 2,138 of JANQPU010000314.1, read as the reverse complement.
ATTATACTGTTGGCTATAGGGTTGCCTAATTCAGAATCAATAGCATTGCCAAACCAACTGATCGACACTTTTGAAGAATTGCCAGGGGAAACGAGCATTTTAGTCCTCAAAGACAACGAAGTGGTTGCCTCTTTAAATGTTGATCAACCGCTTGCGATCGCATCTGCCTTCAAGCTTCAAGTACTGGCTGAACTCCAAAAGCAAATTGAGGCCGGACAGCATTCCTGGGATGAGGTGATTGAATTAAAACCTGAATGGAAAAGTATTCCGAGCGGCATTCTCCAAGGCTGGCCCGATCAGGCACCTCTCACCCTGCAAACCTTAGCCACTCTGATGATTTCAATCAGTGACAATACAGCAGCTGATGTTCTGATCCAGGTTGTTGACCGTGACACCCTAGCTACGGCCTCTCCGCGTAATCGGCCCTTTCTCACAACACAAGAAGTCTTCATTCTCAAAAATCCTGAGAATCAAGACTTGCTAGAGACGTATCGTCAAAGTACCTCTCGCCAGGGCCTACTCCCAACAATTAATAAAGCACCCCTTCCACCGGTTGAGCTAGTCGATAATCAGCCACTGGCCCCAGATATCGAATGGTTTTTTACCACTCAAGAGCTATGTCAATTGATCGCCAAGGTTGCCGACTTACCGCTTATGCACATCAACACAGGCATTATTAACGCTGACAACTGGCAACAAGTTGCCTTTAAAGGTGGGGCGGAACCGGGTGTGATCAACCTGACTGCCGCTCTCAAGAACGACTCTGGTGACAACTACTGTGTATCAGCTACCTGGAATGACCAACAGGCCCTGGAAGAATATCGCTTCTTTAATTTGTTCAGTGATACTCTTCAAAGCCTCAACTAGTCTCTTAATTGCACCCTTTTTCGAACAGACTTTGAGCTGCAAAGGCTTATTAAGGAGTGAACTCCTCAAAGTAAATGAGATTGATACCAAGATTATCTGTAATTAGATCGCTCAACACTTTTTTGAATGGTAGTTTTTAGCGCTTCTGGGGTTGATGTCTAATGTATTAGATAAGATAAGTGCATCTTCAGTGTTGCGTTTTTTTGATCAACCATGTTGGAGGGAACTTGCCACCAGGTAGATGTGACTAAACCAGAGACAATGGAAGCCTTGGTTGCTGTTACACCCAGTTTCTCAAATGTATCTTGCCCTGATGCTTTAGTTCCGGTGGACTACCATTGTCAACCAGCTTGGGAAACACCAAGCTTCTACTGCCGACAACACATCATCACATTATGTGTTGGGCCGTCGGTTCAAACTTATCAGACCACGGCAGAGAAAGGTTACCAGCAGGCTATCTGCACTAGCGGCACATTTGGTATCTACCCTGCTGAACAGTCCCGCATCGTCGGTTGGAATCAGAGAGCTGAATTTATTGATTTGTACCTTACACCAGAAATAATTGCTCATTATGTTGATCCTTCTCTGGCCTTCAAACGCTACGAACTTATTCCTCAGTTTGGTGTAGATGATGCCCTAATTTACCATCTGGGTCTAGCACTCAAGAAACAAGTAGAGCAAGATATTTGCAACGTCTTCTATATTGAATCCGCTATGACGATGCTCATTGAGCATCTTCTGCGGTACTACAGTACTCAACAGAAGCTAATTTGCGTGGCTGGATACAAACTAGCTTCTGTAAAATTGAATCGAGTGATTGACTACATCATGCTCATCTAGAACATAACCCCAGCTTGGTAGAGCTAGCTGCACTAGTAGAGTTGAGTTCCTGTCATTTCGCCAAGGTGTTTAAGCAGTCTACTGGTACGACCCCTCATCAATATTTACTCAGCTGTCGAGTTGAGAAAGCGAAGCAGTTACTGAGTCAAGAACGAATGCCCTTGGCTGAAATTGCTCAGCGGGTCGGGTTTCATGACCAAAGCCGCTTTACCAGTACATTTAAAAAGCGAGTTGGAGTTACTCCCAAGCAGTATCGGGATCACAAGATTTGACTAAACGTAACAAGATTTGGCTATATCGTGTTGTGCCAACCACATAAACTCATGATGTAAGGCTGGGAGGGAGACATGGAGACTATACCCCAGCACAGACAAGCTCCATCGCTCTCATCCCCCGTTGATATTCAGGTAGCTTATTGGTAGAGAGTTTCA
>JANQPU010000295.1 GCA_028285315.1 Acaryochloris sp. IP29b_bin.176 | reverse complement strand
ATCCGCTCAGCCCCTTTGTGATACCAATAAGTCTCCAAGAATGTAATTTTGATTAGTGACTAAAGTAGGCTAGGAGAGGATTTCACAGATTTGAAAATTACGCTTGCAGACACAGTTTGGTATGATTATTGCCAATATACCGACATCATTCCCGATCTTTCTATTTCTGGGAATAAGCAGCGGTGGTACGACCTGGAAGTGGCTAAGCAGCGCTTGCTCTATACCTTAGAAGTCTTAAAGCTCCCCTTTGGCAACGCTGAATCTGGCTTTGACTTGCCCCTATCCTTTGACTTTAAAGGAGACGTGATTCTCAAAGATGCTCTTTGGCGGACCTTAGGCAAAGGCAAACGCGTCTTTACGGGTCATGCCAATGGCAAAATTACCATCAATATTCGGGAAGCGGATGACGACGTCCGAGCCCAGCTTCGTGTGGATTTAAACGAGGCTCAGCGCACCCTAATTGGACACTTCCATCATGAGATCGGACATTATTATTGGCAACTCTTAGTTAAGGATATTTGGCTGAGTCACTTCAGGGACCTGTTTGGAGACCCTGATCACCCTTCCTATTCGGAGGCTATGGAGCAGTACTATGCCAGCGGCCCCCCAGAATTGGCAGCAACAGTATGTCAGTGCCTATGCCACCATGCATCCATGGGAGGACTTTGCTGAAACCTTTGCCACCTATTTGGATATGGTAAGTGTCTTACACACCACCCAGCATCATCAAGGTGCAGAAGCCACATACTATGTGCAAATGGCTGAATTTGATGACATGATTGCAGCTTATAGGCAACTTGGTATTTTGCTGAATGAACTGAATCGAACCTTGGGATTAATTGACTTTATTCCTGAAGTATTTACCCCATTTGTTGTCAACAAGTTGCGATTTATTCACCGTCTCGTTCGATCTACCCAAAGCGGGACTATCTCTTAAAGGCTGTTTGAGAAGGGTCAGTGCTCTTCAGCCAGCCTCCAAACCATCAGTCGAATCATTGCCACATACACAAGAACTTCAGTCGTTCTGGTCAATACCTCCTAATCTTTCTGGAGACGTCTCCTCTAAGATTGGCACTTAAACATCATAGATTCGTGCTTCTGGAGCACCTGGGTTGGCGTCACAGTAACGAGCGAACGCAGTTTGAACAGGTGCTTGCTTATGTGCCAAAGCGACGTTCAGTTCTTCGACAGCTTCCCAGGCAAAGACCGCCTCAGCATTGTTAGTGCCATACATAGCCGTTAATCGCCGTGCATGTTCGAGAGCAGCTGACAAGGTTGTTTCAAGGACAGTCTTAGATTCAGCGACTGAGACAATAGGAGCAGTTGCGGGGTCAATAGTGGCGTAGGTCATGATTGTTGCAAAAACTATGTACTAATTTGATATGGTCCTACTCTATCTATAATCTATATGGATAGCAACACGTAATCCATATAAGTTTTTTTTATTATTGATCAGGTTTTCTTACCTGTCGGCAACGTCGCTGGGAGACCAAAAGGCACTGTTCAAAAAGAGCAATATTTGGTTAACACATGCATGACAAATCAAGCCATCTTCAGCAATGACCAATACCCCCTATCTACTCTGGGTAGCGCTCTAGATGTAAGGATGCAAGAACGACAAAATAAGGCTTTCAGCAGCAAAAATCATTGCTGATGGAGGACTACCAAAAAAATTTCTTTATTTCTTAGGGTAGATGGGCAATACAGTCACTACAAGTATGTTTGTAGATAGACACTTTGGTTTGCATCCAATTGCGAGCCGTTTCACTATCTAGTCATATTAGCTACCTCAACACAACCCCTTCTACTGAATCAGAATCGAGTCACTTTGTAACGGGTGTCCAGCTTTCGAGTCGGGTGCTAGATCCTGATTGACCCATACCGAGATTCGGAATACATATCTATAAGTAAATAGATAACTTTTGGAGTGAATAGTCAATTTCCTGACGATCAATGGATTGCCATCACTGACTGATTTCATAAGGGGGAGCTATTCGAATCTCCAGTCAGGTGGATGCCAAGAGGTTGGCCTCTGAGCTTAAGTTCATATGACTCACGACCCATAACCAATCAGAGGAGAACTCCCCATGCTTAACTGGACGCTTACATTTCTAGTGATCGCTTTAATTGCAGGCTTTCTCGGCTTTAGTGGTATTGCTGCTAGTGCAGCTGCGATCGCAAAAATTCTTTTCTATATTTTCGTCGCCTTTTTTATCCTCTCTTTCTTATTTGGCTTAACCAGAAGGGTTTAGTCGATCCTTTGGATTTCTATTCAACATGGCCTTAGCGAATCGGTGTTGTCTCTATCCCTGGGAGGAGGAATACAAAGCCGACAGTTCTCACCTAGGGTGGATGATTCTTACTTCGCAGCTTTCCTACACTGGGGTTGAATTTCAAGGAAAAAAAATGAGTCAGTTAGATAGAGAACAAGCTCGTTACGAGCAAGGTTATGCTGCAGGAAGTCGCTCCAGTAATAACAATTCTGCAACAGGGATTATTGTGGGCGTTTTTGCTGTTGCTGTGCTGGGTGTTGGCGCATGGTTCGTATTCGCTCAAACCAGTCAAAAATCGACTGGAGATACCGATGTGATTAATGTTCCAGCTCCAGAAGCCCCAGAGGCCCCCAAACCACCAGAAGTTAATATCAATGTCCCCAAACCAGAAATCAACCTCCCTAAACCTGACATTGATGTTCCTAATCCCGAAGATGGGACTTCCGAGTCAAGCTCCAGTAGCGAGTCCGGTTCGTAATCCCTCATCGTGTTCCCCGTTGAGTGACGCATTACCCTTTAGTAATCGGAAATAAGATCTATGACACATTCATCTTCAGACCGTACCCATACTCCCCCCGTATCAGATAAAGACATCATCGTCGATCAAGAAGTTCGCTACTCTGATGGGTCTGTGCGGAAACATCGAGAGAGGCTAAGCAGTGATGATCCAGCGGTGGAAGCGCGAGTTGAGCGTGCCCGGCTAGAAATGGATCGCCAGCTTAAGATTCGAGATAACGACAATGCTGCTCGGGGGCTTTTGGTGGGCGTCATCGCGACCACGTTCCTAGGATTAGGAATTTTAGCTTGGTATATCCTCACGAATCGACAGGAGACAGAGGTCGCTCCAGTGGTGGTTCCTGCCCAGCCTGCTGAACCCTCAACACCGCCTGATATTAATATCACTTTGCCAAATCCCCCTGCGGCCGAAAACACTGAGACAGCACCCGCCCCACCCACCATTATTCAAACCCAACCCGCTCCCCCTCAGCCCTCGGTATCGAGTCCTTCTAGTGGCGAAACAGCTCCCCCGACTAGCCCAGAAGCCTCTACATCGGAACCCACAAATTCTGCGGCTCCCGATCAGCCAGCGAATGAGCCGCCGATTGAGACGACGACTCCTACAGCCCCTTAGGGCTCTTATGGCAGCTCAATTCGCCGATACCGGGCTTGGAGTCCCGTATGGATCCCGTAAGCAATCAACCCTACGGCCACCAGTGTTAACAGCCCTGGCCCGTAGGGTTGTTGTTTGATAGTTTCCAGGGCCTCCTCTGAGGAACGTACGGTGTCAGCATCGAACTCGTGAGCCGCTTTAATTACGTAACCGCCAACAATGGCCAAGATAATCCCTCTAGTAAAGTATCCAACTCGACCGATCGCCACAACCATCTTTCTTTGCAGAGAATTCAAAGTATTGAGCTGTAAGCGCTGGCGAAAGTCTGCTTTCCAAGTGCGGTAAAAAAAGGCAATCCCTACCCCTAAAAAGCCGACGCCAACGGCCCCCACTAGCCACTGTCCCATAGGCCAGGAAAGTAAGCGGGCAGTCCAGAATTCAAAGCTTTCTGAGTCTTGTTGGCTACCTTGAAGAACCTGCACTGCGGTAAAGGCCAAGATCCCGTAGGCTATCCCACTGAGGCCACTGCCCAGACGTTTGAACCCGTCTCGTAGTCCCTGAGGATGGGCATCAGGATTTAGACACGCTTCGACTATTCGCCAAAAAGAATAGCCTGCTAAACCCACTGCTATAGTGATCAACAAAATATTGCCGGCTGGCTGTCGTGCGATCGCACGCAGGATTCCCTGGATATCTTGAGCTTGTTGGTGATAGATTAATGCGGCTTGAGCCGCTAAAATGCCGAGCAAGATGTAGACAAAACCCTTAATCAAAAAGCCAAATCGAATCCAACCTGTGAGCCATCTTCTGGTTTTGCCCATGGCGTTTGTTTAGTCTTGCTAGCGTTATCGGAATCATCCCAGCCTACTATCGCTCACCGCGACCGATCCTGGCTGCTTTCCTTTGTTCGGGGGCGAGTCGTTTGGAATCATTAGAGCGATTTGAGCCAGGATATTGTAGTGACCCCCAAAATTTGGACAGTCAGCAGAGAGAGTAAGCTGAAGTCCAGGAGGAACTGGGGTCATGGCAAAAAAGCCAAGAAGTTATAGCA
>JANQPU010000280.1 GCA_028285315.1 Acaryochloris sp. IP29b_bin.176 | reverse complement strand
ACAAGGCTTCATGACATCGCGGATACTTGGAGGCTGGCTCATAATTGAAAGTACTCGATAGTCTGACTTTCAAGACTTGTGGGTAAGGCATAGCTCTTTAGACATAACTCTAAGTTATTACCCCTTTTTTTAGCAGCTAATCTCGATAATGCTACCTCAATAAAAATCTGGACAACCTGCAGTATTGTAATTTCCTTGACAATCAGCAGGTCTCCAGAGCTTTTGAATGCTGATAATTGTAGCTCCATATTCGCGTTAAAAGTCAGCTTCAATATCCTCTGGTCTAGAAAAACTATTTTCGAAGAAAAGTCTTGAAACCTTCCAGTCAAATGTATATCCAAATGTCCAATAATTAACTGTAATCAGCTTTCACAGAAAATCGTGCAAGAATTTGGACAGGATTTTTATCTTTGATGCTTCCAGCATCTTGCCATAACTCAGAGGTTTGAGTTTAGAGGTTATTTGTAATAAATCTGCATAGGGAGGGCAGAAGCAAGAGATAATGCTAAGTATTCAAGTAGGACTACTTGGCGGTGTAATGATCGGTCTATATTGATAAATCTTATCGACAATTTGCTCTGCCGTAAGACAGTCATCATCTACGGGATAGAAGATGAGGTCAGAAACATTAGGGTGAGGGCTATATCTTTCAACAAAATTAAGCATCTCATCCAGTTCAGTTTCTGAACCGTCTGCATTCATAATCTTTTGGACAATTCTGACTAGCACATCACGGTTAGAATCTTCAGGAAACATCATTAGAATTGTATTTCTCCCGGATGAGATAGATGCGGGCTGTCAGTACTTTTAGCGCTTCCATATACGGTATAGATTGGTGGATTGAGCGTTATCCCAATGGATCAGGAGGTTGAGGCAGATTCGGAGGGGTTTCTTGTCCTTCTGGAGAGAGGTCAGAGATGACTTGATCCAACTCAGCTTCTAGTTCAGCTTTTTGGGTCCCGGTCTGTTCGGGTGTTTGGGCTTCCACAGCAGACTCTACCTTAATGGCAGGTTCAGTTGCTTCTTCTGGCTTGGTTGCACTTTCTGTAGGGGTATCAGAACTAGGGGCAGGCTGCTCTATTTCTGGAGTAGTTTTGGCCTCAACAGTTAAGTCTTCAATTTGGGGAGTCTCAGCAATAGTGTCCTCAACTGGGGAAGTTGGCTCAGTCCCAGGAGCAGGTTGTGCCGTTGCCTCTATTGTTGGGTCAGTGGTAGTTGCAGCAGAGGAATCTACGACAGGTGCGCTGATCTCGACAGGCTGGACGGTCTCGGCAGTGGACCCAACGTCTGCAGTCTCTTTGCCACTGATCATGCCTTTGAGTTTTTCGCCTAAACCCGACAGATCCAAACGCTGTTTGATGGCTGGAGGCAAAATAGATTTTTCTGATGTACCGTCCTTTGCCTGTGTGCCCATGCGCGCCCACAGTCCTTGCCAGTCCACGCTGGTCATCTTGGCAACCACCTGATCTGCGATCGCTCTAGCCTGAGCACCCCAGGAGCCTGCTTCTGGCTGCGGTGGATTAGCCTCTACCATTGCCCATCGACGTTGCAATGCTTGGTAACTCAACCACACTAACAGGACCACGCTGGCCGTGTGCCCCAGCAACAACCCTATGGGTCGCCGATAGATCAGCAGAATTAAGGCATAAAAAAGACCCGTACCACTCCACCAGATATCGGTTTTGCGGTGAATTTCTGGATAGACGTAGGCTGTTAAATACAGCCCAACGCTGCCTAAACCAACGATCAACACTAAGGCTAAGGAAAGCATGGCCTAGATTCTCCGTGCAGCATAAACAGGATTCCCCATTCATACCACCCTCCTGGCATTTTCCTGAGGGTCTAGTTAGAAAAATCAAAGAGGCATGTCTTTTGCAGACATACCTCTTTCAATTACACGGACTTCGAGCTTCGCTAGCGGAGACAAAATCTCTAAATTCCTGACTTCCAGCATAAAAAACTGGTTGGGTTTGGCCTCTCTCTAGGAGTGACACTTTCTAGAGTGTCACTATGGAGTAGGCTGGGAACGAGGATATTTTTCCATCAAGGCTTGAACTTGCTCTGCATGATACGAACTGCGGGTGAGGGGAGAGGCAACAATCTGCAAAAATCCCATCTCTGCACCCAGAGACTGCCACTGAGCAAATTGATCGGGATGGACAAAGTCCTGCACACCCAAGTGTTTAGCAGTGGGCTGTAAATATTGGCCAATGGTAAGGATATCACAATCGACTTGGCGCAAATCGGCCATGACTTGCCGAACTTCATTATCGGTTTCTCCAAGCCCTACCATGATGCCGGACTTCGTATATATCCAGGGGGCAATCTGATGCGATCGCATCAGCAAATCCAAGGTCCGTTGATACTCCCCTTGAGGTCTTACCCGCTTATACAGACGCGGTACGGTTTCTGTATTGTGGTTGAGAACTTCAGGGGCTGCTTGCAGAATCGTCTCTAGGGCTTCCCAGTTCCCGCATAAGTCAGGAATCAACACTTCAATTGTGGTCTGAGGCGACAGGGTGCGAATCTGCTCAATACAGCGAACAAACTGCGAGGCACCCCCGTCGGGTAAATCATCCCGATTCACAGAGGTAATCACCACATGATTGAGGTTCATCCGGCGCACGGCTTCGGCCAAGCGTTGCGGCTCTGTGGGGTCAAGGGCAACCGGCTTTTTCTCAAAATCGATATCGCAGTAAGGACAAGCCCGAGTACAGGCTGGCCCCATGATCAGAAAGGTGGCTGTGCCGTGATGGAAACACTCGCCAATGTTGGGACAAGAGGCTTCTTCACAGACCGTATTCAGGTGTAGATCTCGCAAAATATCCTTGACGCTACCCACACGTTCCCATTGCGGGGCTTTGACTCGTAACCAATCGGGCTTAACAACCACTACGCTGACCTGAAATGCTCTGTTTCTACTGTAAGGGATGTTGACTGATGCCAAAATTGCAATTAAATGGGGACAACCTTAATGCCGCTGATGCAATGCCATCTCTCTTAATAGCTCCTACAAAACTGCTAGGTTACCTTACATTGTCAGGACTCGTTTCAGAATTGTTGAGGTATGGCAGGCTTCGTCCTTGAAAATGTTTCAGCACTCCATAAAGCAGCTAATGATGTGCAAAGGCTTGAAAAGCTCTCTCAGCCGATATTTTACCTGACTCAGTCTGTTCTAGAAATTGTTGTCTATCCTCTGCTTTGCTGGAGCAAAGGTGATATATCTTAAATGTCATGATGCCAAGTATGCATCGTAGGATGAAGGTATAACTCTATCGACCTGGCTGGCTCTGCTTTGACTGAATTGCCGATCATTGGCTGGCGTGAGTGGGTGTCTTTTCCCGATATGAATATCACCCATATCAAAGCCAAAATTGATACGGGGGCGCGCTCGTCTGCCCTCCATGCTTTTGAGATCGAGCAATTTCAACATAATGGCAAACTCATGGTGCGGTTTAAGATTCATCCTCTTCAAAAAGATACCCTTACCACTCTGACTGCTGAGGCTGAGTTACTTGAAGAACGGCAAGTTCGAGATTCGGGCGGGCATACTGAAGTGCGTCCCGTGATCCGAACTACGATCGCGCTCGGTCAATATCAATGGCCGATAGAACTCACACTCACCAACCGCAGTGCAATGGGGTTTCGGATGTTGTTGGGTCGGCAAGCCGTGCGCCAACGATTCATGATTGATGCAGGTCAGTCCTATCTCCAAAGTGCAGCTACAGCTTCCTAATCGGTCCTCAAGAACCATGAAAATTGCCATTCTCTCCCAGCAAAGATCCCTTTATTCAACACGGCGGTTGCATGAGGCAGGTGAAGCAAGAGGGCATGAGATGCACGTCATTGACTATCTGCGCTGCTACATGAATATCACCGCCCACAAACCCAAAGTGATTTACCAAGGTGAAGCCTTAGAGGGTTATGAAGCCATCATTCCTCGTATCGGGGCATCTAAAACCTTTTACGGTACGGCTGTCGTCCGTCAGTTTGAAGTAATGGATGTATTTACCGCCAATGAATCCCAGGCAATTTCGCGGTCCCGAGATAAACTCCGCTGTTTGCAAATATTGTCACAAAAGGGCATCGGTCTACCCGTAACGGGGTTTGCCCATTCTTCCAAAGATATTGATGGGCTAATTGAGAGTGTGGGGGGTGCACCACTGGTGATTAAGCTGTTGGAAGGCACTCAGGGCATTGGGGTTGTACTGACTGAAACCCACCAGGCCGCTAGATCTGTAATCGAAGCGTTTCGGGGACTCGATGCCAATATTTTGGTCCAGGAATTCATTAAAGAAGCAGGAGGTATGGACATTCGCTGCTTCGTAGTGGGTGACCGTATCGTGGCTGCCATGAAACGGCAAGGGGCTCCCGGTGAGTTCCGCTCGAATATTCATCGCGGGGGGAGTGCAGCCAAAATCAAACTCACACCAGAGGAACGGAGCACTGCAGTACGGGCTGCGAAAGCAATGGGGTTACGTGTGGCGGGGGTAGATTTGTTGCGGTCCAATCACGGTCCTGTGGTGATGGAGGTCAACTCTTCTCCCGGTTTAGAAGGCATTGAAACGGCTACGGGAGTGGATGTGGCTGGTAAGATTATTGAATTTTTAGAGAAGAATGCGGCACCAGGCAAAAACCGCGATCGCATCAAGTACTAGGACAACCGACTGATATGACCCCTATCATGATTGGGGGCACAACCGTAGCTCCCGGCACCGAACAGCGGATTGATCTGCCCGTGGCCCGCCTCCCTACTCAGACGATGTTGTCGCTCCCCATTCATGTGATCAATGGCCATCGTGAGGGTCCGCATTTGTGGCTCAGTGCTGCCATTCATGGGGATGAATTGAATGGCGTGGAAATTATTCGCCAAGTCCTAGAACAGGTCACCCCCCAGACCTTACATGGGGCTCTGATCGCTGTGCCCATCGTCAACATGTTTGGCTTTATCGACCAATCTCGTTACCTTCCTGACCGACGGGATCTGAATCGCTCCTTTCCAGGATCGGCCCGAGGTTCCCTGGCATCCCGATTGGCCCATCTCTTTATGAAAGAAGTGGTGAGTCACTGTAGTCACGGTATTGACCTGCATACAGCCTCGAATCACCGCGTGAATTTGCCCCAAATTCGTGCCAATCTAGATCATCCAGAAACCTACCGCTGTGCCCAGGCTTTTGGTGCGCCAGCCATGATTCATGCCAATACCCGTGATGGTTCGTTGCGACAAGCGGCGGCCAAACAAGGGATTTCGGTGTTGCTGTATGAATCAGGGGAAGCCTTGCGCTTTGATCAAACTGCCATAACTGTTGGCGTCAGCGGTGTCCTTCAGGTTATGGCCTCCTTAACAATGTTGGCAGCCCCTCACCAACCTGCCAAGGGTAAATCATCATTAGAATCCAGAGAAACGAAATGGGTACGCGCGTCTCGCAGTGGCATCTTGCATGTCCAGACCGAGCTTGGGCAGGCCGTGACCAAGCGGCAAAAACTGGGGTATATTGCGGATGCTTTTGGTGAGGCCACTAGAAGAATTCAAGCCCCCTGTGACGGCATCGTCATTGGTTATACCCAAAATCCCCTTGTGAACCAGGGAGATGGCATCGTTCATATTGCCACTCTCTAGACTGTCCGTATTGTCAAAAGACTATCATATGCAGATTGTGCCTGGAACTGTTCTTTAACAAAAGCCCGAAACGTTTGCTCCACCAAACTTTCATCCTGCTGAGCTTGTTCTAGAAATTGGTATAAATCTTCTTGCGATTGTTGGCAATATCCGTATTCGTAATCTCTACTTCCAGGCCGATAAGAGGCAGACGCTCTCTGGCTGAACTGGACAGATGCGATCTCGCATATTAGTTCCCCGGAGGTCAAGCCAGATAAGCTGCAGCAATTTTCTCAGGGCTGTGGTTTTCTCGCTGAAGACAAAGAGACTGCTCAACGAATGGGGTCCATGCTCGGTCGCTGAGTGGACCCCTTCAAAACCCCGAGCCTTACAGTTATCGAAGGTGTAATCCACCGTAAGAGAGAACGAGCAATCATTTTCAGCCCTAGGTGAGCAGCAACAACGGATAAAGAAAAATCTGCGATCGCAACTTGCATTAACCAGAGATATATTGAAGATTGTCAAACATAAAAAAAACTTATGATTTGCATTTGACATTGCATTTCCAATTTACGCTGCTTAGCACAAATTGGGACAGATTTTAAGATAGACTTAAGCACATACAGATTCGGATTTCAATAGATTCTTTTCTATGCAAGAGTGCAATGGAGTGGTGGCTTGACTCGCTGCTCACCCGGATGCGTGGAGTCAGCTCCCAGGATTCGAGGCCACGCTTGCCTGCCGCCCTGGCCCCTAAGAAGATCTTAATAAAGGAGGAATTACAACATGAATTTTTTATCCGAATTTTTGACGCTCTTCCTGGGTAAATTGCAGTCCCCGACACTTGGCTTTCTGATTGGTGGTATGGTTGTTGCCGCCGTCAATAGCAGACTGCAAATTCCAGATGCGATCTATAAGTTCGTTGTCTTCATGCTGCTCCTCAAAGTCGGCCTGAGCGGCGGCATTGCGATCCGCAATGCCAATCTGGCGGCAATGCTATTGCCCGCGCTGTTCGCCATGGTAACGGGGATCCTGATCGTGTTTATCGGACGCTACACGTTGGGCATGATGCCGAAAGTCAAAACCGTAGATGCCATTGCGACCGCGGGCTTGTTCGGTGCCGTGAGTGGCTCTACCCTCGCTGCCGCTCTAACGCTACTGGAAACAGAAGGCATTGAATACGAAGCCTGGGCCGCCGCCCTCTATCCCTTTATGGACATCCCAGCGCTCGTGACTGCGATCGTCTTAGCTAGCCTTTATGTCAGCAAGCAGAAGCAGCGCCGTGCTGCAGAGGAGCGGCTTAGCAAGCAGGAGTATCTCAGCAAGCAGCCCGTTACTGCAGGCGGGTATCCCAGCGGGCAGGGCATTACCACAGGCGGGCATCCCAGCAAGCAGCGCGGTACCGAAAGCAAGCGAGTCAAGATATGGCCCATTGTGCAGGAAAGTCTGCAGGGCTCTGCTCTATCAGCGCTGCTGCTCGGCCTCGCTCTGGGCCTGCTAACCCGGCCAGAAAGTGTCTTTGAGAGCTTCTACGAACCCCTCTTCCGCGGCCTACTTTCGATTCTGATGCTGGTAATGGGCATGGAAGCCACGGCCAGGCTTGGCGAGCTACGCAAGGTGGGCCAGTGGTACGCCCTATATGCTTTGGTGGCGCCGCTGCTGCATGGGCTCATTGCCTTCGGTTTCGGCATGATTGCCCACTACACTACGGAGTTTAGCCCTGGCGGCGTCGTGATCCTAGCCGTCATCGCCGCCTCTAGTTCAGACATCTCTGGGCCGCCCACTTTACGGGCTGGCATCCCGTCGGCCAATCCCTCTGCCTACATCGGTGCGTCCACAGCCGTCGGCACGCCAGTTGCGCTTGCCATTGGCATACCGCTCTTCATCGGGCTTGCCCAGGCGCTGATGGGCGGCAGCTGATCCTAGGCGGGCTGCGGTCTGCCGGTGTTCCCCTGGCCCGGCAACCAGCAGCTATAATATCAGCGCGATAGGGCGCGGTGCTGCCGTTTTCCTGAATTTCTATGTCGTTCAATGAATATATACGTTGGGAGGTAATCAACATGGCCAAGCCAGCCACCAAGCTCGTCATCATCACGGAAAAGTTGCTGCTGAAAAAAATCGCCAAGATCATCGACGAAGCCGGGGCGACCGGTTATACAGTGGTGGACGCTGGCGGTAGAGGCAGCCGCAACGTGCGCTCGTCGGGACAACCCTCTGTTTCCGACACCCAATCGAATATAAAGTTCGAGGTGCTCACCGAAAATCGGGAGATGGCCATGAAGATTTCCGATGAGATCGCAACACAGTTTTTCGAAGATTACTCGGGCATCGCCTATATCTGTGAAGCGGAGGTCCTGAACTCTTACGCGTTCTGTGGGCCAGATGGCTGTTGAATCGAGTCGACGCAGACCTTGACACAAGTCGACGAAGGGCATCACATCCGTCCATTCACACTGACGCATTTTTCTTCCATGGTTTGATGATGAACTGGTGAAACCATTCCGACTATAGTCCTGAAAGATATTGGCTCTCAATGGATTGTATCCGGCAATCAACGCCAGATAGAAGAGGGGGAAATATCAGCCTTCATGACCAAGACGATTATGGCTCTCCAGACAAGCTATCGAAACCTGAGTTCGGGATAAGCCCAAATCCTGATGCTTGCGTAGGCTGAAACCTATCTTCTCCCGTAGAGGCATCTCAAACATGGGCTTAACCTGAATTGGGGTTATTGCACCACCTGGGATTTACTCTCAAACCAATTCACTGTGGATTGATGATAGTGGGGTTCTCCTAGCAAAATGAGGGAGTCGGATAGGGCCGGAATGACCTGCGAGGTCACGTCACTCACCTTCAAGCCACCCGCCGTTCGGCGGCGCACTGATCGTAGCACCACTAAGTTGTAGGTTCGGGCAATATTAACAATCGTTGCAGCGACGGCATCACTGCGTTCTATTTTGATGCTCACAGTGGCCTGCACCTGCAATTGGGTCAATAGTGCTGAGAGTTGGGCTTCAAAGGTATGAATGGTAGAGAGTGGGGTCTTGCGATCGCACACATGTAGCAATGTCACCTCAGCTTGATTAGATTCAGCAAAAACCTGGGCAAAGCGTATTGTTTGCAAGGCTTGCGGGGCAAGGTTGTTAATCGGGACTAGAACCCGGTTGAGATGAATGGGTTTCTCCAGTAAGCGCATCACAGCGATGGGACAATGAGCTGACCAGAACACCCGATCGATAAAGCTGCCGAACAACCGATCTTTAATCCGATGGGTCGGATGCCAACCCATGACAATGACTTTGGCCTCTTGCTCGCGGGCAGCTCGCACAATTCCGTGCGCAACATCATCATCAATCCGAAGGATCGGTTGGGCTTCCGCTTGAAATTCTTGGCTGACGGCTACTGACTTGGCTAGGAGTTGCTGACTACGGCTCAGCGTTTGCTCAAGCTTGGGTCCGTCCATATGCACCTGCCCCTTAGCAATCGACAACGGCACAATTATTCCCGATTCATGACGGGCCAATAAAGCTGCCATCTCAATCAGATAGCGTTCGGTAGACGGATTAGAAACGGGCACAATCACCTTAAACGGCATCGCTGAGTCTTGAACGGTCGGTAAACGAGCCGGTTGCAGAGCAGCAGAGGGGTCTAAGGGCACCGAAGGCGAGGTATCTGGTTGGGGCAACTTGCGGGCAAACTGAGCGGTAAAAATCGTTCCTGCTATAGCTGTTACTAGCATGAGGACAATGACCACATTAAACATGGCATCCGTCAGCAGTCCTGCCGTTTTCCCTGCTAAGGCGGCTGCTAACGTCGCCGCCACCTGCGGTAATGACAAGGACCACATGGTCAATATCTCATTCCAGCTATACTGATGCAGCCCTTTAACACTGGCAGCCGCTAAGAACTTACTCAAAAATAATGTGCCCACAATGGCAACGGTCAATCCTAAGTCTTGGGTCAGGGTGGTCTTCAAACTCGACACCTTCAACACCAAGCCCATATCAATAAAGAAAAAGGGAATGAACAGCGTACTGCCGAGAAAAATTACCTTTTCTTCAACCGGGCCATGTTTGAGAACATCATTCACGGCTAGCCCGACCAAAAATGCCCCGACAATTTTATCAATATTAATGATCTGGGCTCCCACAGAGGCCAAAAATACCGCCAACAAGATAAATAGGAATTTATTCCCCTGTTCGTCTCCTGTGCGCTTAAAGTATTGGCGTCCGGCCCAATTAAACCCCACCAAAACCACCAAGGCATACACCGCCAAGGAAATCAGTTGCCCGATCAAACTCAGGGCTGAGAAGTTGCCTGCATGAATGGAAATACAAACCGCCAACACCAGTAGCGCTGCAATATCCGTAATGATCGTGGCTCCAATGGTTGCAGTCACCGCCTTATTGCCAATCACACCCAAACGATTGACAATGGGAAACCCTAACAGGGTATGGGAGGCCAACAACGACCCCGTTAAAATGGCGGCATTCCAGCCCATGCCAAAGCCTCGACCCACAGCAGCTCCCATCATGAGCGGGAATAAAAACGTTGCCCCCCCAAACATCAGAGATTGATTGCGCTGTTTGCGAAAATCGTCTAGGTCAATCTCTAAGCCAGCTACAAACATTAAATAAATCTTGCCGATGTCAGAGAGCAAGATCATGGTCTCAGTTCTGGCATCTAAAACCCTCACACCCTCCGGCCCTAAAACGAAGCCAGCGACCAACAGCCCCACTAGCCCCGGTAACCGCAGTCGTTCAAACACGGGCGGCAGAGTGAGAATCACTAGCAGCAAAATGGTAAAAGCGACGATCGGCGTTTGGGGTATCCAGATGAAAAGGGCGTTCATAACGATTCAGTCCAACGATGCGCTCAACAGCACGGAACAAGATTGCTCTTCTGCCTCACCCTATATGGGAATCGTGAGCAACCTGACCCGTTGATCTTAGCTAAGCTTCTCTCAGTAGCTCAGGAGAAGGCGAAGACGCATGGCTATGGAAAGTGCTATAACAATCCGCGATAGCGAATAAATACCAGAATGACCGCCCAAGATCCAAGGGCAACTTTAATGGCGACTAAAACGTTGAGAATCGGAATCACCCCACCACTGACTAAGGCCCCCAAATTGCCGTGAGGTAATTCTATGCCTGCCAGAGTGACCACCGCCAAGACTAAAAATACCAAGACAGAGATCTTCTCCCATATAGCGGCTCGCCAGCGCTGATAGATCCCTTGCATCCACTTAGAGGACGAGGTGATGGCGACTAGACCAATCGCCGTTCCGCCCGCCACCCCAGCGGCAAATCCCCCACCCGGACTTAAATGACCGCGGATGGCCAGTTCAATACTGACTAGCGAAGCAATCGTTGCGCCTAGACGGGCCAAGACGATGGAAGGCTCATCCGTAAATCGGTACACCTTTTTAGAGGGCTTTTCATCGGCGAGCAGAAACCGGGCGCCCATAATTGCGATTGTAAACACCACCACCTCGAAGATCGTGTCGTAAAGACGGTTCCTAAATATGATGCCAGCTAAGGCATTGGGAACGCCGCTATCTTCAACCACTGCTCCCACAATCGATAATTCAGCGGTATCTAATTCTGGATTGGGCATGACCAAAATTTTGATATAGAGGGCAAGGCCCGCGATGATATAGAGCCACTTCATACCTTTACCTCCGTTGCATCAGCAACTGTCACACAGGTGAGAGTTGTTTTCGGTGATGTTAGTTCTGCCTGCATAATTTCGTACAACCGGGGGATGCGGATCAGGGCCTGATCCTGCACTGCTTCTGTGGTGTGGTGCTGGGGCAGATAAATGGCGTGAACTTCCTTGTCATTCAAGGCTTGGCGGAGGTCTTCGTCATTCAGATAATTGACCAACTCTAAGCGCATGTAGTGCTTAGAGAATACCGTTCGACATCCTTCAACCCAGGCTTGAAACCCCTGAGATTCAACTGCCTGCAGAACGCCCAAACGCACCACTAGGGAAGATCGCACCGCCACCGCATAGAGGGTAATCGCCAGCATGGTTCCTACTAACGCCTCCGTTAGAGCCACGTCTGCTGCACCCAAGACAGCATAGACGAGAGCGGCCACTGCACCCAAAATGCCTCGAATAATCAGGGCATGATAGGGATTGCCCTGTAACACCACCATAGCTGCGGTTAGGGGCAGCAGAGCAGTAATAATGTAAACATAGCTATCCACCATAACGCCCCCGACTATTTACGGCTACTAGAGCAATAGGCCAACACATATCCCAGCACGGTATTCCAAATTGCTAGAGACAAAATGGCCAGAACGAGCAGCGGCCATTCCCGCGGAATTTTGAGGAGCAAACCGACGACGATTAACATCGACCCCAACGTATCAGCCACGGAGAGACTATGGAGTTTGTAAAGCACAGAGCGGTGACCGACTAAGGGCCATGTGCCCCAAAACCAAAAGACTATTCCCACGCCCATGCAGGCATAACTAATCGCGTTAATCATCTAGTCACTGATCCGTTTAATAATATGAGCCATAAGCATTAAGGCAGCATTGCCAACGCTGAGAATCAGCACCCCCACTACACCAATCATCCAGTCATTCCGCAGCACAGAAATAACCAAAATCATGATCGACGTCTTGCTAGCGATACTGGAAAAGGCCAACATTTTTTGCCAAACATCTTCATCCTGACAAGCTTCATAAATGGGAATCGCCAAGGCCAGAATCATGGCGATCAGCACTATCGTCATGGCTGTTTTCTCCGTTGGATGCGGTGGACTTCATATAGCCCTTCCTCGTGGTACTTCAACACAATAGTTTTAGGCGTAAAAGTAATCACGAAAATGTCGAGAAAAATCAGACCAGGGGTGCGCTGCGGCTTGACTCGTTCCATCGTCATTCCTTCATAACGGTGAGGACGGACCATAATTTCAATCGCCTCAATAAAGGCTTGGGGAATGGCAATAATAATTTCCCCGATCGCATGCAGCCAATCTTTTAAGGCACCCGGACTAGCGCGGCGGGGCAAGAGCAAAGCCACACAGACGCCAATAATGGTGTTGGCAATGCCAAAATCGGCCGTCAGCAAAAACCAGATCGCTAAGCGCAGCAGAATATTCAGATAGCCAGTCATGCCAACACCATCCAGAATAGTAGAACTAACATTAAGCTCATCCCCCCAATTAAATGTTCGAGTTGCTCCTGGACTCGGGGCAGTTTCAGCACTACACGGCGGATAACCAGCCAATAGACCAACCAGCCAACACCCACCTTCGCCAGTGCTTTGCCCACATTGGCAGCGGTATAGGTCTGGTAATAAATGCCATTAGCTGCAAGCAAGCCCCCCAAAAGCAGTAGAACTGCAACCCAAAACCCCGGTCTAATCGGCTTCGATTCGCTCTGGTGGGGCAAAAAGATAAATTTAGCAAAGGTGGCAATGGTACCCACAGTGGCGACGTTGAGAGCAATCATTTGCCAGGGCAATACGCTCTTAAGGGTTAATACTTTAGACGCAAACCCAGACCATAGGGGAATGCCGGAGATGGAGCAGCTGGCCATCACTAGTACCAGCCATAAAGACTGCGGTATCGGCTGCTTGTGCAGCTCTTGAAAATCGCGACTAGGCAATGTCCCTGCGGTTAAAAACAGGGTGGCTTTAACTAGCCCATGGGTCAAGGCATAGAACCCGCCAACTGCAGGGGCAGCCAGGATAAACCCAAGCTGTGAAATTGTGCTTTGGGCCAATAGCCGCTTCGTATCTTGCTCGAAAAGGGCCAAGCTAATACCCAGGAAGGCCGTGCCCACCCCAAATAGGGTTATGATGGGGGCCACTTCATCTACCATCAGGGCTATCCGAGCCAAGGGAAAGACCCCCGTTTTGACAACGATGCCTGAGAGTAAGGCGGAGACAGGTGTTTCGGACTCAGAGTGGGTTAAGGGTAACCACAAACCCGAAACAAAGATGCCCCCTTTAGTCAGCAGTCCAAGAACAATCAAGGCCAGGGCTTCTGGTGGCGACCCTTGCAAACCAGTAAAAGCAAAGGATTGGTTAGCCTGATACACCAACACGGCCCCCACCAAATAAAACAACATGGCTGTGTTGCTAATAAACAAGTAGCGCAGGGCAACCCAAATCGCCCGATTCGTCCGTGGGTAAGAGACCAGCAAAAAGGCGGCAATACCGATGACTTCTAGGGCCACATATAAACTAATGAAATCGGCACATATAAAGACCGCATTGACGCTGCCATGCAGAATGATGGTTTGGGTGTAAAAAAAAGCGGATTTCCCCGTATCCCAGCAGTAGAAAATAACGGCAGCCGTCACCAGGGCATTAGTCAAAATAAAGTAGCCACTAAGGCTATCAATCCTGAGGGTGACACCGAAGTTATCCATCAGTTGCACCGTCAGTGGAGCTGGCTCTATGAACACTCGGGCTGCGTAACTGGTAGACACTAAGGTCATCCCTAATGCTAAGGACCGATCCAGTTTAGGCAGTAGATACCCAACAAACCCAACAAAAAATGGGAGCGCAATCCAGATAATAGTCAGGGTATTCATGGTGTGTAGGTCTTTTCAATCTCGCGGCTTTCCAAGGTGGGATTATCGCGAGATAGCTTCATCACCCCCACTAGCATCAGCGCCTGAATTGAGAATCCAATCACAATGGCCGTCAAAATCACGGCTTGGGGAACGGGATCGGCATAGGGACCCTGATGAGCACCCGTGATGATGGGGGTAAATAACCCTTGCCGGGACGCGATCATGACGTAATAGGCAATAACACCTGTGCTCATCACATCCATGGCAATGATCTTCATCATCAGGTTTTGTTTGAGGATGATACCGAAAAAGCCACAGAGAATCGTCGCAAAAATAAGCGCTTCTAACATGGTGATTAAAAGTTGTTCGTAAAAAAAGGGGGGTGCGAGGTTTTCAAAAACAATCGCACCCGCATATTCAATTGTCCCAGCAAACCAGAGGTTTTAGTTGAGGGGAGCAGGAGACTCAATTGCGATCGCACCGCTCTTAAACGCTACCCGCAGTAACGGTGGGGCCACAAAGGTCGTCAAAATCACCATTGTAATAATGGCAGCTTCTAAGGGTTTATCCAAGACACCACTGGCTGAGCCAATGCCAGCAAACACCAAACCAACTTCACCCCGAGGAATCATGCCGACGCCAATCGCGAAACGATTAATTCCCGGTTGCCCGACAACCGTCCAACCAGTCATCAGCTTGCCAATCATGGCGACCACAATCAGAAAAGCGGCAATCACTAATCCTTCTCGGTTTTCTGGCACTGCCGGATTCAGTACGCTTAAGTCTGCCTTCGCCCCCACCGTCACAAAGAAAATCGGAACGAGAATATCAGCAATGGGAATGACTTGTTGATCCAACTCCTTGCGCTTGTCCGTCTCATCTAGAACGAGTCCTGCCGCAAAAGCACCCAAAATGGCTTCTAAGTGAATCGCATTGGCTAAAAAGGCCATTAAAAACGCAAAGCTCAAAGCGGGAATAACCAGTTTTCCTCGGGTCTGGAGTTGATCGGCGATGGCAATAAAGGCTTGATTGAAAAATCGTCCCAGCAAAATGGAGCCCACCAAAAACGCCGTGGCACTGCCAATCAAATACAGGACATTAACAATATCAACTTCACCCGTTTTGGCCAAGCTAGCGACTACCGCCAAGACAATAATGCCTAGCACATCATCAATAATGGCGGCTCCCACAATAATTTGGCCTTCCTTCGATTTGAGATGACCTAATTCAGACAAGACTTTCGAGGTAATGCCAATACTGGTTGCCGTCAGTGCCGCACCCGCAAAGATAGCTGGAATCGTCGGCATATGAAATAGCAGCACTAATCCAGCAGTGCCTGCCGCAAAGGGGGCCACCACCCCAACAACCGCCACCAACACAGCCTGATAGCCCACTTCCGTCAGTTCTCTCAGATCGGACTCTAAGCCAATCTCAAACAACAGAATAATCACACCCAACTCTGACAAAATTTCAATGATTTCGCTCTGGCTTTCAAAGATCGAGGTGATGGATTCTGCACTGAGGTTCCCACCAATCAATTGCAGAATGGGCATCAAGGCCGAATCAGCAGCGACCGTGCCATTTTCAGCAAAGACCAACAGGTGCAACGCTGAGGCTCCAATGGCCACACCACCGACGAGTTCTCCTAAAACAGGCGGTAGATTCAAGAGCCGAGATAGCTCCCCTCCCAGCTTACTGGCGAGATAAATAACCACTAGGCTTAAAAGAACACCCGAGAGGATGAGGGGAGCCTCATCTGCGTTAGCCGTTGCTAATAGCCAAGGGTGGGGGATGCCCCCTAGGGGTGGCATTGATAAGGTATCGATGAATATATTCATATCTAATCTAAAGTTCAGTTAATACAAATCCGTCAAATCTGAAAGACAACCGTTGTCATTCGCTCCAGTGCAATGTGGAGCAAGTCTGCATTCAATTGGACGTCGCATAACCACCATCCAGAATGGCAACACTTTGTCTCAATGCTTCAGCCCGGTCTGCTAAAAAATTCTGCGGGGGAATTTGCTCCCAAACCCCTAATTTGCCAAGCCGACGTTTGGTTTGGCCGGCAGCTCCAACAATAAAGATGCTACACCCCTTCTCTAAAGCCTCTTGAATCGCATTCTCAATGCTCAAGGAGGAGGTCACCCCCATATGAGGTACATCACTCAAGTCTAGAATTAAAGCCTCACAATATTTCAAGGCTTTTTGTTCGCGAGAAATCGCTTTGGCGACCCCAAAAATCATGGGGCCACTTAAGTGAAACAGTAAAATTCGTCCCTGTCCCTGATCCAACAATTTTTTTTCTTCGTTAGTCAGGTGAATTTCATCGTCCGCATCAGTGATGGCTTTGACCGACTTGGATTGCAGCATAGTCAGACGATCAATCGTTAAAATATTGGCAATAAATATACCGATACCAACAGCAACCATCAAATCCACAAAGACCGTGAGAGCAATCACGCCATACATGATGGCCGTTCCTTTCCAAGACACTTGATGGGCGCGTTTTAAGAAATCCCAGTCAATAATGTCAATCCCAACTTTGAGGGCAATGCCCGCGAGAACGGCTAAGGGAATATTTTGCGTTAAGGGAGCCGCCCATAGAACGACCGCCATCAAAATCATGGCGCGAATGAGGCCGGATAGTGCAGTGCGTCCTCCAGTCTGAATATTAACAACCGTTCCCATTGTGGCTCCGGCTCCAGCTAACCCCCCAAAGAGTCCTGAGAAGAGATTGCCCAGCCCTTGGCCAATCAGCTCTTTGTTAGAGTTATGCTCAGTTCGGGTTAGACTATCTGCGACCACAGAGGTCAGCAAGGCATCAATACAGCCCAGTACCCCTAGAATCAGAGCATCTACGAGCATTAACTGCAGTTCACTACCGGTAAAGACGGGCATCCGCAGAGTGGGGAGTCCCGCTTCAATCACACCGATGCGATCTAAATTGGTGCCCGAGTCCGAGAAGAACCAAACAGAAATCAAGGTGCCCAATAGTAAAGCAACCAGTTGGGGAGGTAGCCATTTCTTCAGCTGTGTGGGAACAACAATTGGGATCAGCACAATGACAGCAACCGTTAACCCACTTAAGGCCAAGGCGGCCAAATTGATATTCGATAGCAGGTCAGGAAGGGCACCTAAGGTCCCTAGTACGCCCCCTTTAGGCGCTTTCTGCCCTAAAAACGGGGCGAGCTGCAAAATCACCAGAATAATGCCAATACCTGACATAAAGCCAGAGATGACAGTATAGGGCATCAGGGTCACATATTTCCCAAGACGCAAAACACCAAACAGAATTTGAAAAACACCCGCCATCATCACCACCGTGAAGGCCATTGCTAAGCCCTTATCGGGATCATCGACTGCCGTCGTAAGGTTCGCAATCACGGCAGTCATAATCACGGTCATAGGACCGGTGGGTTCAGAAATCAGGGTGGGTGTCCCCCCGAACAAGGCGGCAAAGAAACCCACGATTACGGCACCATAGAGTCCTGCCGTTGGACCTGCACCAGAGGCTACTCCAAAGGCAAGGGCCATGGGTAAGGCGATAACAGCAGCAGTGATCCCTCCAAAAAGGTCACCGCGAAAATGTCGGAAATTTATTTGATTGGTTATCTGCATAAAAGTGGTGGATATTTGATTGATTAAAATCAATGCTCACTAAAATATACATTTCAATATGTCTATAGTAAAGAGCATCTTCGAAATCACGCTTTGCAATGCATTATGACGACGACAATATGTGCTTATCAAAACATTACTGTGCTGGGATCATGGCAGCAACAAGCTTCGGCAGCTATTCTCGTTAGGTTTATAGATGGAGCAAACGAATTTACCGGAGAGGGAAAGTTGTAAGCTATGCTTTGTATAAATATTTGTTTACTTCTTTTTCGTTCTTTGGCAGTATTCTTGCTAAGTTTTACTTAGTTCTGCATCCAGCCATGCGATCACCCAGTCCATCCTCTATCTATGGAACCCCGGATAGGATTGCCTTGATTTCTGTACATGGTGATCCTGCGGTTGAAATTGGTGCTGAAGAAGCCGGAGGCCAAAATGTCTATGTCCGCCAGGTGGGTGAAGCATTAGCTTGCTTAGGTTGGCAGGTAGATATGTTTACGCGTAAAACCAAACCCCAGCAAGCTGAGCAGGTTCAACATTGCCCCGGTTGCCGCACGATTCGCCTCACTGCTGGCCCTACTGCATTTGTTAACCGAGATGAAATCTTTGACTTTTTACCCCAATTTGTCAGCCAGTTAGTAGCATTCCAGCAACAAGAAGCCGTTCAGTATCCCTTGGTGCATACTAACTATTGGCTGTCGGGTTGGGTAGGAATGGAGCTAAAAAATCATCAGCCTTTAGTTCAGGTGCATACCTATCATTCGTTGGGCGTAGTTAAGTATGCCAATGTCCCCCATATTCCAGATATTGCGACGACACGGCTGGCAGTGGAGAAAAGATGCTTGGAGACAGCAGACTGTGTTGTTGCAACAAGTCCGCAGGAGCAAGAGCATATGCGATCGCAGGTCTCATCCCTCGGTAACATCCAAATTATCCCTTGTGGGACTGACATTGATCGCTACGGTGCTCTTACCCGTGCTGAAGCCCGTCAGAAATTGGGACTTTCCCTAGAAGCTAAAGTTGTGTTCTATATTGGTCGCTTCGATCCGCGCAAAGGCATTGAAACGCTCGTCAGAGCAGTAGCCCTATCTCAATTTAGAGAAGACGATAATTTGCACCTGATTATTGGGGGCGGGAGTCGTCCAGGAGAGAAGGATGGTCAGGAGCGCGATCGCATCGAAGATATCGCTCAAGATCTAAATCTAGCAAACCTTACGAAATTCCCTGGACGGATTAGTAATGAAGCGCTGCCCTATTACTATGCCGCCGCAGATGTCAGTGTTGTTCCCAGCCACTATGAGCCCTTTGGGCTAGTAGCGATTGAAGCCATGGCCAGCCGCACGCCAGTCGTTGCTAGCGATGTAGGTGGGTTACAGTTCACTGTCCTTCCCAACGGCACAGGTTTACTGGTCCCCCCCAAAGATATTGGTGGATTTGCCCGCGCAATTGACCAAATTCTGGCTGATCAACAACTGCGTGAACAATGGGGACAAGCTGCTCGTAAGCGGGTGGAAACAACCTTTAGCTGGCAAGGAGTGGCACAACAGTTGAGCCAGCTTTATCTACAACACATCACTCAAGTTACATATTAAACTTTCCTCTCATTAGTACTCTAATCGCCTTGTCTGACTATTTTTGATTGTTATACGAAGGTTATGCCTATCCAAGTTCTGAAGTCATCGCTATCGCCAATCTTTTCAAGTTCGCTAGCAAGAACGACTCCCATGATATGGGAAGTTGAATGGTCTGGCAGCGCTTGTGGGTCAGTCCTTAAAAAAAGACCCCAGCCAAGCTGAGGTCTTAAAGCGCGAACTATTCTACTCAAAACTATGCGGTTTAGTCAGCAGTTTCAGTCTAGAAACTAAATAAAGCTGTAATCTGACCCACAATTCCTTGTCCAGTTAGAAGTTCGGTGATCAGGGCCAAGGAAAATCCGACCATTGCCAAGCGACCACCTAGGGTCTCTGCAAAGCTAGTAAATCCGAAGGTTTGGTTTTGTGTGCTCATGGTGTCTGACTCCGTAATTGTTAGGCATTGCGCCTCATGACTATGAGTGTAACGAAAATATAAAGAAATAACAATGTTTGTTGGGCAATGTTGATCATTTATATTTTTTATGTATCTATGGCTACGAAAATAAATGTGAAATCATTCAAATTCTCTTCTAGCAACCTTTTAGGACTCCAAAAATAGTGAGATCTACCACTAGATCTATCTACTACAGATGGCTCCTATCCCTATTGTCAGTATTCACCTTGGATAAATATCCACTTTTTATTGAGATGTTTGTAAAGTTTTTTGTAAGGAATATTGACTGAGCCTGCGTCGACGTCTTCTTGCCTGACAGTCATTCCTATAGACTACTTTTCGCCTGACGCCAGCCACGATCAGCCGTTGAGAGACCTGCTAGTCAGCTAAGCCGTCTCATCAACAGTATGAATAGCAGCGTCACTCGACTGGGCTAGGTAGACCCCCAGTAAGACCACAACAAAAGCTGTCCACTTAAATAAGGTCAAACTTTCTGCAAACAGCACCCAAGCTGTAAGAGCTGCTAAGACGGGGTCGAGGAGGAGGAGGATACCCACCAGCCCTGACGATAGCCGTTTGAGGCTAAAGGCTTGTAACCCTTGCCCTAACACTTGGCAAACAACTGCTAGACAAATCACCGATATCCAGCCTGACGCAGAGATCGGAAATAAGCGGTCTTCGGTTAATAACACAACGGGTAAGGTCCAGATTGCACCCCATAAGCAGCACCACTGCAAGATGATATTCACAGAAAACTTGATGCGCAGCCGCTCAATAATCATTAGATTGGCAGCAGAAAAGACCGCTGACAAGAGAGAGGCAATATCTCCCGTTAAATGGGAGGCCGAAATCTGTAGGTCACCCAAGCTCAAAGCACCTGCCCCCATAATCGCCACCGCTAACCCCAACATAAATCGGCGATCGAACTGCTGGTGAAGTAGCAGCCATCCACCCAAAGTAGTAAATAGGGGAGTGAGGTTATGCAGTAGGGTTGAGTTAGCCACTTCAGTCCGAGTCAGGGACCAGGCCCACAGGGCAATACACCCCCAAAACATCAGGGCTGCAGCGATCAGCAGCACTTGATCTCGACGGGTATATTCAATGTCTTCTGCTTCATCGTCAGATGGAGTACGGATGTTATCCCACTCATGCCAACCCCAAAGGACAAGATAGGCAACCCAGAAACGATTAAAGATGGTGGCAAATGGTCCCAACTCTCGTTCGCTTAATTTGATGAAAATAGCAGCCAGGGACAAAGCCACGATGGCTGCTAACATGGCCACAAACGGTAACACTTCTGTCGGCCATTCACCAGGCTGCTTCGCCTGCGATAGTTTTGGTGTCATAGAGTGACCCTTGACTTCAACCCTTAAACTGGTTCTCCCCAAACAGATGTAGGGATATTTTTGATAAGAAGTAAGTTAGAACGTTGACGCATCTAAAGATACTCTGAATAGAGCGCTTATCGCTTTATTTGCTTACATATTGTCCCACTCTAAGGCTGTTTTGAAGATTTCTATTGGAGCATTCAGGGTAAGATGCTGCCAGAGTATGGTGTTGTAGCGAAAGGCAATTAGAGTAATGGTGGGAGATAAAGCTGTATTTGCGAGGGTTGAGGGACGGCTCTACCTTAGGCTCGAACTTTGTGAAGCTAAAAAACATCTATGCAACAAACGCTTGCATTTCGTTGATTTTTGCTATGTCTGAACGCGAAAGCCATATCCATGCGATATCTACATAGGAGCTTGTAGATCCATCATCGTTTCCGACCCCAATTCGGTTGCTTGTCTGTGTCTGTTACCGGTCAATTCAATATGTACATCTCTGTAGATGCCCAAATCCCGTTTCCTAGATCTCTTGTATTTGAAACCTACCGAGACAAGCTCCAAGAATTACTGCCATATATGGATAATGTGCATCAGATTGAGCCAAAATCATATCATCAGGAAAATGGACGCGTCATTTGCACTAATGAGTGGCATGGAGGTGGCGATATTCCCGCGATTGCGAAAGCCTTTATTGATGAGCAAATGTTGTCTTGGACGGAACACAACATTTGGGATGAGGCCGATTATTCTCTAGAGTGGCAGATTACCACCCATGCCTTCACGGAAGCTGTGTCCTGTTCAGGCAAAAATCACTTTCGAGATCGTGGTGACTCCACAATGGTCGAAAATCGAGGTGAGCTGGTCATCTATCCCCACAAGATTGAAGGAATTCCTGACTTCTTGAGAAGTCAAGTGGCTGGGTTTGTCGAAGATTTGTTGAGTCAAAAGATTGGCCCCAATCTCACTCAAATGGGGGAAGGTGTCCGCCAGTATCTAGAAAAAGCAACCCGTTAGCGGGATTGGACCACGCGATCGCTACAGAGATTCAGCAAAATTTGGCAATCGGTGCCCCCAAAGCTCGTACATTGCTTTAAGGCTTCCTGCTCGGACGCTTGAACTTGTTCGTTCCAGGCCCAGCCATAGGCTCCTGAAGTCGCTCGTGCCAAACTGCCACAAGCATTTCTAAACCAAAATAAGGCTTGGCAATCTTGGGTGGCGACGCGCTGATTACATTCCTGCAAGGCCCGTTGTTCGGCGGCGGCCTGGGAGGAGTAACGAAATCCATAGCCATAGGTGCCGGTTGGAATGGAATAGGCGATCGCAGCAAACTGAGTAACGGGCGCAGGGGAGACGTCTGGCGTCACACTGGGTGAGATGTCTGGCGTCGGACTCGGTGAGGCTTCGGGGGTTTGACGAGGCGATACGCTGGGTAAGCCTTCTGTCGGCGTTGGACTGGGATCATCTGTATTACCCGCAAACAGTCCGGCCATCGCTGGCCAGAGTTGTTGGATGGCGACAAAACTGAGGACCGCAGAGGCGAGTGCGATCGCACTCAGTATCCCTACTTTTTGGGGCGTAAATCCGGATGATGACTCTGAGACTGTGATATCCGTGGGCACCACGCCCGATTGAGCGGCAGATGGAGGTGCAACATAGGCCGGTGAGTAACTGGGGGCTGCAGCGGGCGGCGGGGGATCGGCAGCGGCAACCGTTTGGAGACTACTATCTCTGAGGGCTTGCAAAAAATCAGGGGCTGAAGCGTAGCGATCACGCGCAGCCAGATTAATAGAACGATCTAGAACGGTCGCTAATCCGGGAGAAAGGTTAAGCACCGATTGATGCCAGCGCAACTGACTCGTCTGGGGATCAATCTCTAGTTCATGGGGAAATTTACCCGTGAGTAAATAAATCGCGGTCAAACCCATACTATAGAGATCGCTGGCATAAGTGGGAAACCCTCGCGATTGCTCCGTCGCCATAAATCCTGGTGTGCCGATCACTACAGAACTCGTAGGCTCACCTTGCGGGTTAATCACGGTTCCTAGGGTTTCTTTCACGGCACCAAAGTCAATCAAGACTGGCTTCCCATCCTGATTCCGTAAAATAATATTTTCTGGCTTAATATCCCGATGAATAATGCCACGCTGATGGATTAAATCAATAATGGGCAGCAGCCTCAGTAAAATATCTAGGACCGTTGCTTCACTGAGAGCCCCTTGAGTCTGAACCACCTCAGCTAAGGTGCGACCATCAATCAGCTCTTGGACCAAATAATATTGGTGGGCTTCCGTAAAATAAGCATACAGTCGCGGAATTTGATCCGACAGTTCTCCCAAGGTTTCCAAAATGGCGGCTTCTCGCTGAAACCGTTCCTGCACTAAGGTTTGGATCGACGGATCCACACTCACGGGTTTGAGTTGCTTCAAGACACACCGTCGCCGGGATGGCATATGGGTATCTTCCACTAGAAAAGTGGTGCTAAATCCACCTCCCCCTAAGACATCCAGAACTTGATAACGGTTATTTAAGAGTTTGGTCATAACAGCTCAGTATCAACCCGTACCTCAGTGATAACTTGAGTCTCACCTCAAGTGCCATTGTCTGTGAGTCTGTCTGCTCTGATCCAGGCCAGAAGTTGTGGGCCAGCTCATGCTCTGAGAGGACAAAGCGCGGGTCGTTGCCAAAACGGTAACCCCTTCCTTATTGTTATCGAGCCCACTTATTGTGTAAATAAATCGGGCTGTGCCAGGAACAATTGCTGACGAAAGAATTATCTATAGTTGGGAGTTCTTGAATTTAGACATTAATATAGTGTTTAACTTCCCCTCATTTAGCGATTGGCAACCGTTAAACTATCTCTAAAACTGTGATCAAGATTCGTTATCCAAGACAGGAGTGCATGTGCCGTACCTAGTGGCTCCCCCCAATGCACCAAATCCCAAATCCTATACCTTGGTTACAGGATCCAATTCGATTGGCCGGGGATTAGATAATCATATTGTGCTGATGCACCCAAGTTTATCGCGTCACCACGCCGAGTTAATGGTCCAAGAAAATGGTCAGGCTGTTCTCAAAGATCTGGATAGCCTCAACCATACCTATGTCAATGATCAACCGATTCAGCAATGCCAGCTTAAAGATGGCGATCGGGTCCGGTTTGGGACCATCGACATGCAAATTACTTGGAATCTAACAGCGACCATTCCCGATCCGCGTCCCCCCAGTCCGCCACCAGATCAATCCCTTTCCATCATTAGCCGCTTCGCCCCTGAGAATACCCGGATTGAACTCCAAGATTTACTAGAGCCGGAAGCACCTGGGCAGTCCGGTGTCGGTTTGAAGCTGAAACAACAGGATGATCAAACTCGTTCTGTTGATAAACTCAAAATTTTGCTGGAAGTCAGTCAGCAGTTATCTTCTCCCAAAGAGTTAGAAGAACTACTCGATAAAATTTTGGATTTGCTGTTCGAGATTATGACCGTCGATCGCGGTTTAATTCTCCTAGTCAATCCCCAAACCCAAGAACTCGAACAAAAAGCAATCAAGTTTCGTAGTGGCATCCCCACTGGACTCCGCTTTTACAGCACGACCATCACTAACTTTGTCTATGAATCGGGTGAAGGGATCCTAACGGATGATGCGGCCCGCGATCGCAGATTTCATGAGTCCCGCTCCATCGTCCAGCAGGCTATCCATGCTGCCATGTGCGTTCCCCTCAAACCCAGAGATGAGGTGATTGGCGTCTTGTATACGGACAACCTATCGGTGCGCGCAATCTACTCAAGAGAAGACTTAGAATTTTTGACAGGTCTGGCGAATCAAGCTGCGATCGCCATTGACAATGCCCGCCTCTACAAAAAAATTCAAACGGAAGCTGTTCTGCGCACTAAACTAGAACGCTTTTTCCCCCAAAATGTCTGGCGCAAATTGAGTGAGGAAAGCCAATTAGAGGTGATTGACACCAAAGTCACTGTCGTGTTTGCAGACATCAGCCGCTTTACAGAGCTATCCTCTCGCCTCGAACCTCGGCAAGTGATTGCTATGCTCAACGAGTACTTTAGCGTCATGGTTGAGGGCATCGTCTTCCGATTTGAAGGCACCTTAGAACAATATATTGGTGATGCGCTCCTGGCCGTTTGGGGAGCCCCTTATCAACATCCCAATGACGCAGAGCGGGCGGTCAAAGCCGCCATTGCCATGCAAAACGCCGTCTCCAAACTGAATCAACGTTGGGCAAAACGCTGGAACTTCAATATTCAAATTCACATTGGTGTCAATACTGGCGTGGTTGCAGCTGGTAATATTGGCTCTGAACAGCTGTTCCAGTACGGCACTATTGGTAATACCACCAATGTCAGCAGCCGCATTTGTGATGTCGCTCGCGCTGGCGAAATCCTGATCTCTCAAAGCACCTTGAATGAGTTGCAGCAATGCGACGTGCCCCTACAGCAACTGACTCCGGTGCAAGTCAAAGGCATCCGTGATCCGATTCAGCTCTATCGACTGCTCTGGAACCCAAAAAACCCTCCTGCACAAGGGCAAGCCGTGATGGTTAGTAAACCCTAGACACTCTAGTCAACACTCGCCACAAACATAAATTCTGCTATCGCTACTCAGACCAATAGACATTACAAGAAATCAGTTGAGCCCTCAGCATTGATGCCTAATTTTTATAGACAAACAAAGCGATGTTATCTTCATCTTATATATCTCTGACAAAATTAAATCTTATCTTGATAAGTAATGACTAAACTCAACGAGATATTCAAGTTAAAGGACACCAAATCTTGAGAAAGATTGACATATCTAATTTGGCAAAAGAGTCATTATTGTTCTGACTTTGTAACCCTCACAAATAGAAATCTTACTCTTTTTTAGCAAAAGTCTTCTATGAAAGAGGACTCCACCAACCTCCAGATTAAGTACATCATATTGATCAACACCTAGGAGTCTCTCACAAGAATGGAGTTCAAAAGCTTTCATTCCAAGGACGTCAACAGTGATGCCATCATTACCCTTACAGAAAGCGGGACTGAGCACTCTAACTCAACGCCCGAGCGTTCTAGTTTATTGCCTATTAAGGTCCAGCCTATTTAGGCTGGTTGTTCACCTATAGCTTATTACACATCTACGGTAGCAATTCTAACCTCACCATTCACCTTAACTCCTCCCAAGACGTTGTAGAAGATTACCTATGCAAAATCCAAGATATTCTCAAGTCAAAATTCAGGTAAAAACAAATAATCATCTAGTTGCTATAGTAGGTTAATTGAGATCAAAGCCCTGATTCATCTAAATAAACCTGGCTCATATTTATAGATAATTTTTGTAGGATATTTTTGTCTTTGCGCTGCTAAAACATCTCTTTTTTTGGGCATTCTAAGGGTAATAAGTAAAAAACTGGGTTACCCATCCCATATAACAAAATGACGACTGGACTGCTCATTGGCCAATTAGCCAGCAAATTTGGTGTCTCTCCACAAGCCATTCGCTATTATGAACAGCTTGGCCTGCTAAACCAACCAGAACGCAATCGATCCGGTTATCGCCTCTACACCTTGGCAGCCCAAGACAGATTACAGATTATCCGCAGTGCCCAAAATTTCGGTCTATCCCTGCATGAGATTAAAGAACTTCTAGAAATAGGCGAACATTCTAAAGCTGCCCAAAGTCGGATGCAACAAATGGTGCAGAATCATTTAGCAGACTTAGATCAGCAGCTCGAAGAACTCAACCATACCCGTCAGCAATTGGGACGACGGTTTGAACAGTTACAACAATTGGGTGCTATCGGTCCTCAATCCCAGTCTCTCTTAAAACTCCTGCAAGCGATTGAAGACCATAGTCATGCAGGCGATGAGGGAGATGAGGATCTTAGCCGAAGTATGTTGGCAAAATATGCTGCGGGTGAGCGTCATTTTACAAGTATCAAACTCATTGGTGCCAAACTCAGTGGTACTCTGCTTAGTCATGCTAATTTTAACCGGGCTGAATTGATGCTAGCGAGTTTGAATGAAACAACCCTAGAACAATGCACGTTTCGAGAGGCCTATCTCAGTGGGGCCGATATGATTGGGGCCTACCTCAAGGAAGCCGATTTATCCCATGCCGTCCTCATTGGCACAGATTTAAGCGAAGCAACCTTAACAAACGCCAATTTGATTGGTAGCAATCTAGGCGGCGCTTGTTTATGTGAGGCCGACCTTCGGGGTGCCAATCTCAGCGAAGCCATCCTCATGGGTGCCAACTTACAAGGGGCGGATTTACGTGGAGTCAATCTGTTTGGTAGCAATTTAATTGACACCAATCTTGAAGACGTGATCGTGGATGAACCGATCGTTGTGAACAACGTAACCGTCAGCTATCCACAACCTGTGCCTAACCCTATTTAGATGGTTGTAATAACCCATAGCTGAACTCCAGTCCATTGTCCATAAACGGTCGTGATTCAGCAAAGTGTGGGATAGACTACTAAACCATTCTAGATTCAAGGTTGCATGGATAGCTCGGCCCCTTAAGCAGCAGTATTATGGATGCGGCTATGCGCCCAAGTAGCTCACTACTCAACGAACGGCTACAAACAGTCGTGCCCAGCGCTTTTTAAACTGGTTTTGACGACGATGCCAGCGTCCTGTTGGCTACCGAACAATACTATTGGCACGTTCCAGTCGCTGAGTATTTGCCTTGCTAAGAGGCCATTTATAAAGTAAGTGTGAAATAGGGTCTAGATGTGTGGATTGTAGGTTTAGGTTCAAAGTGCTGTGCTGAGCCAAACCGATGTCTG
>JANQPU010000277.1 GCA_028285315.1 Acaryochloris sp. IP29b_bin.176 | reverse complement strand
CAGAGTAACCTGATCCATAGGGTTTCATTGGTAGAGGTCGTATGCTCCATGAAACCCTACCCCTAAAAATGATTCAAGCTTTTGTCCTGTACTGAGGGTGTTGGCATGAAGATTCAGCTCGCGGGCAGGTAAAAGCTGTGTCACACTAGATCACTGTGCAGATTGCATCGTGGTCAACAGGTCTGATTTAAAGCATGGGTAAGCAACGTGTTCTCTCTGGTGTCCAACCTACTGGCACCCTCCATTTAGGAAATTACTTGGGAGCCATTCGGAATTGGGTCGAAGGACAAAGCCAGTATGAAAACTATTTTTTTATTGCCGATCTACATGCCATTACTGTTCCCCATGATCCTCAGCAACTGGCAGAGAATACTTATGCACTGGCTGCTCTCTACTTAGCCTGCGGACTAGATCCTGAGCACACCACCATATTTGTTCAATCACATATCTCTGCCCATGCTGAGCTGGCTTGGCTATTTAACTGTATGACCCCTCTCAATTGGCTAGAGCGTATGATTCAGTTCAAAGAAAAAGCGCTCAAGCAGGGGGAAAATGTCAGCATTGGGTTGTTGGATTATCCCGTTTTACAAGCGGCCGATATCTTGCTTTATCAGGCCGATTTAGTCCCCGTCGGCGAAGATCAAAAACAACATCTAGAGTTAACGAGAGATATTGCAGCGCGGCTGAATTTCCAATATGGCACGGAGGAGGATCCCATCCTAAAACTACCTGAGCCACTGATTCGCCAGGAGGGAGCCCGGATTATGAGTCTAACTGATGGCACCAAAAAAATGTCGAAGTCAGATCCCTCTGAACAAAGTCGAATTACGTTGCTGGATACCCCAGATCAAATTTGCAATAAAATCAAACGTTGCAAAACTGATCCTCTGCGGGGACTAAGTTTTGATGATCCAGATCGTCCAGAATGCCACAACTTGCTCACTTTATATCAGCTCATGTCTGGTCAAACCAAAACTGCCGTCGCCGAGGAATGTGCTGAGATGGGTTGGGGACAGTTCAAACCCTTGCTCACAGAGGTGATGATTGAGGGCTTGCGTCCCATTCAAGATCACTACACTGAGTTAATGACACATAAACAAGATCTTGAAGCTGTGCTTAGACAAGGTAAGGAACAAGCGAATGAGATCGCACAGGATACCTTAACCAAAGTGAAGGATGCCTTAGGCTATTCTCGACCCCTCTAAGGATAGCTGGCTTGCGTTACAGACATCAGGTTTTGGGAGTCGTTAGGGGCTTCTAGGGGCAGCGTAAAATGAAAGGCGCTGCCTTGATCACGCCCAGCCGATTCAGCCCAAATTTTGCCGTTCATGCCTTGAATGACTTGTCGGCAAATCGCTAACCCTAACCCAGTGCCACCTTTACTACGCCGTAAGAAATCTTCTTCTTGATAAAAGGAGTCAAAGATCGATTCCAAGCGGCTGGGCTCTATCCCTCTACCTGTATCGGCAACAATCACTTCTAAACAATCATCGTCCGAGGATATAAGAGCCTGAATCATCACTTCCCCGTCGGCACCCGTGAACTTACAGGCATTGTCTAAAATCCGATTGAGCACTTCTTCTAACCCTTGCGCATCGACTTGGATGGTCGGTAGATGGGGATCAACCTCGACGCTGATCGTGGGTAAATCTTTACTGTTGGTGCTAGATCGAACTGAGCTGAGGGCGAGTTCTAAGGTTTCCTGAAACTCAATCGCTTCAATTTGATTATAGATTTGCCCGCCTTCTAAACGAGAGAGAATCAGAATATCTTGAATCAGGTCTCGTAAACGGCCTAAATCTTCTAATGCGGTGCTGAGAAGGGCTTGGCGAAAGACAGGAGAAATATCCGGTTCACTATCCAAACTTTCTAAGCAAACCTGAATGGTGGAGAGGGGGGTCCGTAATTCATGGCCGACGATAGCAATCAAGTTACTACGGGTTTGTTCTAGGGCAGCCAAGTTGCGATTGAGGGATTCGGAATCAGAAAAGGCCTGGGCTTGGGTAAGCGCTACCCCTGCTTGGGTTGCAATGGCTTCCACTAGAGCAATATCATTCTCATGCCATTGATAAGCCAGCGGCCCGCCATGATGCAACTCTAAGACCCCCAAAAGCTCACCCTGATGCCGGATAGGAGAAATCAACCAAGAGTGAATTTGCCATTGTTCTAATTTGGCAGCGAACTGAGGATCTTGGCGAAGGTTCTGAACTTCCGAGACATCAGCAATGGCAATCGCCCGCTCTTGGGCCAGGGCAACGGACAGTAAAGGATTAGTACTAATCGGCCACGGTGTCCCCTGCAATGGGGGCAACCCTGGTGCTACAAATTCATATTCAATTTCGACTTGCTCATCGGTGCGATCGCAACAGTAGAGAATACACCGACAATGCTCAAACACCTTCCCCAGTTCATTAACGGCAACGGCTAACACCTCTTTAGGATCGAGGGACCGACGGATGGCAGCCGTCATCGCATTCGCAAAGCGTTCTTTTCGTTCCTTCGCAGATAGGGCTCGGTAGGCTTTGAGTAATTTGTATTGACTGGCCTGTAAATATGTGACAAGGCGCTGCCCAAATACCCGAGATTGCAAGACGGGCAGTGGGGGTGTTGTCGATTCAGCGGCTAGACAATATTGTTGCTTTGCTTTGTTGACCTTAGGGGCAAGCTCAGGACGATACTCACGAATCCGATCCAGCAACAGCCCAGCCGCATGGAGGCAGACTTGGCGTTCAAAGGTCCAAATTCCCTCATATCGTTGGGACTGT
Source organism: Acaryochloris sp. IP29b_bin.176 (assembly GCA_028285315.1). Classification (GTDB taxonomy): domain Bacteria; phylum Cyanobacteriota; class Cyanobacteriia; order Thermosynechococcales; family Thermosynechococcaceae; genus Acaryochloris. The sequence goes on along the minus strand of JANQPU010000277.1, from coordinate 4,576 downwards.
TCCACAGACCTGAGAACCTTCTGCTGTTCACGACAGACGAGGCAAGCGGTATAGTCTTGACCAATGATGATTAGATGTTTTTCTTTAGCCAAACTATCCTCAGCTTTGAGGGGAATAGTTTCGTACTGATCAGATGCGATCGCAAAACTGGATTCAGGCTCTGGTGCCGCCAGCACATAAACGTGATCTGTTTGTTGAGCAATGCGCTGGTACCGACGGGTCTCTTGACGATAAAAGCGCTCCTGCTGGAAACTCGCAATCACCAGCGGCGCTTCACTGCCAGCCAAGACAACATCCTCAATCGCCCGACAGAGGGCATTGAGCGACGACTTAAAATACATCTGTGGACGCAGATCCGGTAAGTCCGTTAACAGAGTTTGCAACAAAGAGTTTAAATTACTCACACCAACAGTTTGCTGAATCTTGCTTAGGTTAGGGACAACGGTCTGATACTAGAGAGAAAGTTAATAGCAGAAAAAAGTGAACTGAGGCTCGATCTGGCATGAAGCCGAGACTGCCCCCTATTGCTAAAAGGGTTTGGATCACTCACTAAATGTAAATCCAAAAAAATGAATTTCTATTGACCCAGTACTAGCCAGCATAGCGCAGGACGGTGTCCTTAGCGCTGCAATTCACCAGACTTAGCCAAGACCTACACCCTCGGCAAGATGGGTGAATTACTTCCTCAGATCTAAAACGAATAGACTGCACTTTAGACAGTTTTCAGGAACAAAGTGACGGGAAAAGGATTCGGATCAGCGTAAACTGTTACTCGATATCTTCAGATAGCAACCGCATAACCCATGATTCAGCGCAGAACTTGGCAACGATTTGGGGTCTTGACCCTACTCGGGATATGTCTCAGTTGGTTGATGAGCTGTACTCCCGCTTCTCAAAGTAACGGCAATACCCTTGATTTTTGGACGATGCAACTCTCGCCCAAATTTGATACCTATTTTGAGCAGATCATTGATCAATTTGAGAAAGATAATCCAGACATCACAGTAAAGTGGACAGACGTTCCCTGGGCAGCTATGCAGGGTAAGATTCTATCTGCTGTGGCCGCCAAAACCGCTCCAGACGTCGTCAACCTCAACCCTGACTTTGCCTCTCAGTTAGCGAGTAAAGGCAGTTGGCTGGATCTGAATGCAGCGATTCCCGAAGCGGATCGCGATCGCTATCTCACCAACATTTGGGAAGCTAGTTCCCTCAACGGAAAAACCTTTGGTATCCCTTGGTACTTAACGGCTCGGATCGCCATTTACAATAAAGCCATTTTTGATGAAGCAGGTATCTCTGCCCCCCCTAAAACCTATGCAGAATTGGCAACAGCCGCCAAGAAGATTAAGGACAAAACGGGAAAATATGCGTTCTTTGTCACAACCGTCCCCACGGATTCTGGTGAATTGATGGAATCCTTTGTCCAAATGGGCGTCAAGTTAGTGGATCCGGCAGGGAAAGCAGCGTTCAATACCCCTGAGGGGAAAGCAGCCTTTCAATATTGGGTTGATCTATATAAACAAAAGTTAATTCCACCCGCGATTCTAACTGACGGGCATCAACGCGCTGTCGATTTATATCAATCCGGGGAAGTGGCCCTGCTCTCATCAAGTCCCCAGTTCCTCAATAGTGTCAAGGCCAACGCTCCTGATATTGCCAAGAACTCTGTTGCGGCTCCCCAAATTACGGGCTCCACAGGCAAGAAAAATGTCGCCGTTATGAATCTAGTCATCCCCAAGGATACGGATAAAGCCGAAGCTGCCCTTAAATTTGCCCTGTTTGTCACCAATCCAGAGAATCAGTTGACCTTTGCCAAAGAAGCTGACGTTCTGCCCTCCACCACAGAATCTCTCGCCAATCCCTATTTCAGCAAGGCAGATGAAAATGATGATATCTCCAAGGCTCGGGTCGTTAGTGCCCAGCAAATGGAGGATGCAGAGATTCTAATTCCGGCTATGAAGGATATCAAAAAGTTGCAGAAAATCCTGTATGAAAATCTGCAACAGGCCATGCTAGATCGCAAGTCGGTGGATCAGGCCCTCACGGATGCAGAGAAAGCCTGGAATCAAACAGTGGGTGCATAGGTTTTAAGATATTGGCCCACTAGGTATAAGGAACCACATAAGACCTGCATGGAGGATGTCGACGACTCTACTTTGAAGGCATCCTCTAAAGCCGTCTCTAGGTCAGGGAAACACTGGCAACGCTTGAGCTGGGGGCAGATCGTCTTCGCCAGTTCTGCTAACGTTTGGGGTTCCGCGCTACTGTGACCCGGAACAGGGACAATAGATAAGGCATCTCCCGGCTGCAACAGGATCTTCAGAATATCGTGATGATCTTTAGTGGATAACATGCCCATAAGCCAATGAACCTGGGGGGGGGGCAGACTATCGACGTATTGTCGCAATCCCAAGGCTGCTGCTGAATTATGGGCTCCATCGATCAGTAAGGGGTGTTGCTGCCATTGCACCCATTGTAATCGTCCAGGCCAGCGGGTATTGGCCATGCCCTGAATGATGGCTTCTGCCGAAATCTGCCAACCTTGAAGTTGGAGTTGTTTTAGAGTTGCGATCGCAACGGCCGCATTCGTTAGTTGAATGTCTCCCGGCAGACTGAGGGGAAAAGTGACTCCCTCTGCTTCTGCCCAAGACAAAGCTTCTAGACTTGAATTAGCATCAAGAGGGGCTTCTATTCGTCGAGCAGGCTGGGGCCATTGAGCTGGACAGTTGAGCTGGGCAATTTTGGTCTTGACCACCGCCTCTGCTTCAGGCGGCAATGGACCTACCACCACGGGTCGCTGAGACTTACACACTCCAGCCTTTTCCCCAGCAATATCAGCCAAGGTCGGCCCTAGACGCTGCCAATGTTCGCGGCTAAGGGACGTAATCACGCTCACCAAGGGGCGATCACACACATTCGTTGCATCCAGGCGCCCTCCCAATCCTACTTCAATGACGGCAACGTCAACTTGTTGTTGCGCAAAATACTGCCATGCTAAGGCTGTGATCACCTCAAACTGGGTTGGCGGCTGAGTGGAGGTCAGCAACGCCTCTAGGTTCAGCAACAACTGCGTCAAGACAGCAGCATCAATGGGCTGGTGATTGATACAAATTCGCTCCGTCCAATCCACGAGATGGGGAGACGTGTAGCGACCCACCCGATATCCAGCGGTTATTAAGACTGACGCAATATAGGCACAAACTGAACCCTTACCGTTTGTCCCAGCAACATGAACAACTGGAACCTTTAGATGGGGTTTCCCTAGTAGGTCCAGTAGATGCTGAATCCGTTCCAGCCCCAGGTGAATACCAAATCGTTCATAGCGATCAATGAGGGGCGCAAACAACGGGGAAACCAAAAGAAGCGAAGTGAAGTAGGCGTTTAGAGGTCTGGCCCTGGATCATCCAAGGAGAGAGGGCGGGGCTTGCGACTAGCCTTCTTGACCAGTTTGGTATAGGTTACCGGGACTTGGGAACCAAGGATATTGACCTGTTGATACTTTCGATCTGCTTCTAGCTGCTGAAGTTGGGTGTAGTCCACCCAGTGGATGCAGTCTACGGGACAGGTATCAATGGCTTCCTGAACGACTTCAAACGCATCGCCATCTTGACGAAACACCCGAGAACGCCCGTAACCAGGCTCTATATAAAAGGTGTTACGAGCGACATGGGCGCAATGGCGACAGCCAATACAGGTAGGCTCGTCTACATAAACTCCTTTTTGACGAACCACCCCTCCTAACTCAGGCTCAAGCCCGGTTCGCTTGCTAGCGGTACGAAAGCCCCCACCTAGCTCAGGCTCTAAGCCTGAACGAGATGCTGCAATAGGCTGAATAGATTGAGGTGTCCCGTCAGGGACACCAGGAATTGAGTCAGGCATTACGCATTCCAGCGCTGAACGACCAATCGAATCGAACCATCTTCATTCTTGACTTCTTCTGAAACTTGGAAGCCTTGTTGAGCCGTGGTGTTGATCACCGTGTGATAGGCGTAACGCTGGGTCACCTGTTCTAGGAACCGATCTACAGACCAAGCCTGTTGCCAAAAGTCCATGTCTGCAACAAGCTCATACTCTTCATCTTTTTTGCTAAAGCCGATGTCGTAACCGTTGTCTTGCTCGATGACCAATTCAGCAGTTTGAGATTGGCCTTGGTAGCCTCGAATCGGTTGAGGTCCAGCTTTCCAATCTACACCGAGATCTTTTAAAGCAGATTTTAGGGCAGGCAGGTTACGGATTTGAGTTTTGATTTGGCTGAAATGAGACATAGCGACTTGATTTGTGAGTGAGATGAACAATAGGGAGAGGGGCTCAGCGCCAAAGGCTAAGACGTAATACTTACCACGGACTATGACCAACTTGAGCAGCAGCAGTTTGCTGCAGAGTTGCTGTTTGAGTAAAAAATTCTGAGGTGGGCTGGTGAGTGACAACCTTCCCAAGCTGGGCTTCGATGGCAGCGGTCACCTCTGCACAGGAAGAACCAACAATACCCGTTACCATCTCTTGCACCCGACCGTCGGGGTAAATGACAAACTCAAGGGTTTCCATGCTTTATGCACCACCGAAGACTATATGAGCG
>JANQPU010000271.1 GCA_028285315.1 Acaryochloris sp. IP29b_bin.176 | reverse complement strand
CACACGAAACCGCTGAAGTCCACACAATTGTTTGCCTGCACGATGAAAGCATTCAATGCCCCAGTGGAGTGTGTGTAAATGCTCAAACTCAGCTTTACCCGCAATAGCAAGCTCCTTCGGGTCTGGCGCATACAGAAGGTAGTAGCGACACGATTCGTTTTTGAATCGCTGGCAAAAAACCTTAACGATGCCCACCCCTTTGAGATAAACAGGTAATCCTTGTTCAGGTATGACAAGGGTATCCACGCGTTGATACTGGCTCTGGCCCAATCGCACCTGTCGATTTTTGGCAACACCAACCAGGAATCCCAATTGCACGTCTTTGAGTAAATTGAGATTGGCCTTGGATGCGTACCAAGCATCGCTAGTGAAGGTCGTCGGTTGAAGTCCCCAACCCAAAACCTCTTGAATCATCTCCTGTAGATACTGATTCTTTGTTTTCCCTTCCTGTTTGTCATAAATACGATAGTTGATTGGTACCCTCAATCCATTTGGACTGGTGTAGTACAGGGTGATTAAGGGGATTCCCAAAATCGGTTTGCCCTGTTTGCTACTCCAGTAATATCCCAACAGGTCCATTTTCTTGGGGTTGCTGTAGAGCTTCTCAAGGACAGTATCATCAGCACTCAAAACGCCTCCGGTCAGCTCAATCCATTCATTGTCTGCAAGCAAATCAAATAGATCTTTGGGCTCATAGCGTTCTCGAAGCAGAAAGCGGTTGATGCTGTCGTGAGAAACATCTTTGAGGATTTCTGCCATATGGCTGCATCCATCTCCTTTGGGTTGAGCCAGGAGATAGCGGACATAAAGGTCTTGGGTGCACTGAGCAGTTGAAGGCTTGCTGGGTATTCGCAACAGAGGGAGAAAATTAATGGCCTTTATCTTTCAACCCACAAAATAAAACCCGTGTCAATGCGTAAGTCCTGTACCTAAAGAAATAACTGCGGTAGAGCTGGCAATCTGGGTACAACTTGGGTTGAGCTAACGGTTGCGGTCAGTAGTTGTCGAGATCTTTGATTTTGCTGGTCGTGCCTCAAATTCTGCTTGTGAGCAATCCAAGTTATGCGATCGCACTCTCTGGTACTACCGTCTCAGATCCAGACAAGTCCCATGTCGTATCTGTGGCTAACTGCAATGTGCACTCGTGATAGTCGGCCAGTGTCGATCGATGGCCCACGCTCAAGTATGTGGTCCCCAGACGCTGCAACTGCTCGTAGAGGGTTGCTTCATTGCCTAAATCAAGAGCACTCGTCGCCTCATCAAGGATGGCATATTGGGGTTTATTGAGCAGGAGTCGAGCAAAGGTGAGTCGCTGCTGTTCTCCCAAGGACAGAACCGAGGACCAATCTTCCAAGGCATCAAAGCCACCAAACCGCTCATCTAAATCAGGCAGATTAACCAACTGCAAAATGGCCTTGAGATCTTCGTCACTAGCCTCAATCTCCATATTGGGATAAATCATTTGATCGTGGAGGCTGCCCACAATCATATAGGGACGCTGGGGCAGGAATAGAATTTTGTCAGACTGGGGACGGTGGATGGTGCCTTGGCCGGAATTCCATAAACCTGCAATGGCACGCAGCAACGAACTCTTGCCGCATCCACTGGGTCCCTTCACTAAAAGCCCTTCTCCCTCCGATAGGGCAATTGAGAGATCGGTAATTAAGGTCCTCTGATAGTTGGGAGTCATTAGGGTTAGCTCAGCTAAAGATAAGCCCTCCCCTTCTTCTACGGTAAAGGTTGGCTGGGCGAGTTCTTGATCTTCAGCATCAGGCTCAGTTGACTCTTCTATTTCTACCTGACTAGGTTGCTCCAAACTCTCGGCAAAAGTATATAGACGGTCAATGCCTGCCCCAAACGACGTTAACTCTTGGAAACGTGCCACAATCAAGTTTAAAGAGAAGAAAATCCGAATAAAGGCCCCTTGAGCTTCGGAAACTTTACCCACCTCTAACTCTCCCGCAAAGATGCCAGGAGCAACCACAATTGCAGGGAGGATAAACGGCAAGAACTCATAGGCATTGGAAAACACGTTCAAATTCAATTGCCAAATAATTAGGTTCTTGAAATTGTTGAAGGCTTCCATAAATCGTTGTTTAACCTGATCCGCTTCCTGTTGTTCGCCCCGATAAAAGGCAATGGATTCGGCGTTTTCTCGAATCCGCACCAGGCTAAAACGAAAGTCTGCTTCTTTCTTGAGCTGGGCAAAGTTCAGCCTCACTAGTCCTTTGCCAAACACACCCACGGTGACCAGGGTGCCGAGCACAGCATAGAGGACTAAAAACAATACTAAAGAAGAGGAAATCTTCCACAATACGCTGCTAAAGGCAATAATCCCCAGCAGGGAATCGACAATAATCAGTAGAAACGTCAGAGATTCTTGGGTAAAGCTTTTGACATCTTCGGCAATTCGCTGATCCGGGTTATCAATGTCTGCATGCAGGTTGTTGAGAGTGTAGTAGGCTCGATTGCCGAAGTAGTTATCCACATAGCGATTTGTCAGCCAGCGTCGCCACTGTAACCCTAAGCGATCGCGCAAATAGGTATATCCTGCAAAAATAGGGGCATAAGCGACTAGCACCCCCAAAAAGATCACAATGGTTTGCCAAAAGCGGGACTCATCCTGAGCGGACAGGGCTGAAATCATCACCCCTCGACGATTATTGAGGAGCACACTCAATCCCGTATACCCAAGAGAGAGCAACATTACCAGTAATAGCAATCCCCTCGCCTGCCATTTTTCCTCGCTATTCCAGTAGCTAATCGCGATTTTCCAAAACCGCCGTAAAACCTGTAAATTAAATCGTTCCATTGGTCCTCAAAATAACCCGTCCCATACCTGACGTTAACCTAGTTAAGGTAAGAAGGGGTTGTTTGTCCGTTAACTACAGAGCCTATGTCTATTTCATCTACACCTCGGCAGATTCTGGAAACCTTATTACCGCCCTTAAGGCTGGCTGCTGCCTATTCCAAGAATATTCAGCCCGTGATTGCCGCCTGCCCAGAAAAAACCGATCAACAGAATCACTTTGGCGCTGCATTATCGGATGCCGATCTGTCGATTCAAACTGTGGTGGAAGTAGCCCTCTTGGCAGCCTATCCCCAAATTCGATTTTACGGAGAAGAGTATGCAAAAACCGCCAACACAAAGTACTTCCGAGCCATCGATCTAGGACCGGAAGGAGATTATTTGGTCACCCTTGATCCCATTGATGGCACTCGATTTTATCTGGACGGGCACCCCAATTATCAGATTATCGTCGGCATCCTCAACCAGGATGAGTACGAAGCGGTACTAGCCATTTCGCCTGCTCAGGATTGCTATTACTACGCCCTACGTGGGGTAGGTACTTTTTGGGGCTCCCTAAACTCTTCGCTAGACCAATGCCAGAAACTGCAGATTGAGAACCCTAAACCCCTAATTTATCTGGGCTGGGGACTCTCAGATCGGATTCCCGATGTTGGCCCCGCCTACCAAATCAACGACCTAAAGACGGCCTATACTGCGGATACTTTTGCTCCCAATGTCAATGCCATTCTTACAGGAGAACTGGCGGGGGCAATTTTGGAATCCGGTAAATTTATCGATGGTGCTGCGATCGCTTTTTTAGCCCAAGAAGCAGGCTGTATCGTTACTACCTTCACTGGAGATCCGCTGCCACCGTTACATACTAGCCAGAACTACCAACGACCGGGTTTGATCGTGGCAACATCAGCCACTGTGCATCAAGATCTCTTGCAAGCTGTTGCCAAACACTTACTGATTTCAGCGAGTTAGTTTAACGGGTTTATTCACCCCGACATGGATGTCGTATTGTGGGAGTAAAGTATCGACAATGTAGGATCGATGGGCAATCAGGGCTTCATGGAACAGTTTCCAGTGGCTTTCTAGAAACTTGGGGTGATACTGAAAGACTTCTGCGCCCGTATCCAGAGAGGCTTCAGTCCCAATCGCATCATGCTTCCAAGAGCCTATCCCTTTGTGGATATAGGAAACATGGGCACTGCCAAAGCTAAACCGTCCCTTGCTAATCAAGTCTAGCCATTGCTGATATCGAACCTCGTCATTCTTATGGTTAATCGACTGCAAATGCTCTGCAAGTAAAGCCTTATCTTCAGCAGATAACCCTGCTACCGGGGCATCTGGATCACCCAATCGATAGCGTTGTAACCATTGGCACATGTGTTCAGCTGCTTCCAGATAGTCTTTAGGATTGTTCCTAATAATGTTCTCGTTGAGGCCATTGGTATAGCCCCACTTCAAAAAAGGTTTGTCTGGATGCCCCAAAACAGCCCCATGCCCAAGCGGAAAGACTTCACTCAGTAAATGGCCAGTAAAATGGTTGACGAGATTCTTTTTAAAGTAAGCCTTGACCTTTTTAGTGAACTTGAGATCGGGATTCCCCTGTGAGTCAACTAACTTGGTAGCCTCATTGACTTGGTGGTTAACCCCAGCAAATCCCTGATGAGCCCAAGTATCGGCATAGACATGCATGGCAATGCCCAATCGATATAAGCCATGATGGGTCTGGCGAAGCTGGATACATTCCCGCAGCATATCTTGAGCGACATGGCTATTGGGACGACAAATTAATTTGTTGATGAAGGTCCCATTGAAGTTTTGATGAGCTGGCAGCCCCTCATTCCCTGGCAAAAAATGAAACGGAATCCAAACTTGATAGTTAGCAAGGAGCCGAAAGTTTCGATAATCCAGCAGTTTATGGGCAGAACTAATATGATTAAAAACGGTACCGTTATTAAACCGAATCAAGCCAGAATTAGTGGCATCATCAACATATTGAGCGCAGTGGGCAATGACATCGGCTTCTAGGTGATCGAATCCAGCCAAACGGGCCACGATATAGGTGACTCCGTTATGGAAATCTATTTGCATTCTGGGTTTGACTCCCTCGGTCGGAAGGGTTGCTATCACACTACCTGATGATGGTGACGAACGTAAGCAAGTTTATCTTTTTGAGATAGTGTCTAGGATGTTGACTCTAGAACCTTCTGACAGAGCAATGAAGAGGGTCTAGTTAGGCTACCAGGCCGTTCCCGATAGGGAGTATCAGCAGTGAAGTAGCGAATGTGACGGGTGACCATAAACAAACCTTAATTGAGGGAAAGGCTAAGCTTAACCTCCTTTTGAATACGAATTTAAGTTTTATCCTTCAGCATTAAGTAGTGAGCCCAGTATCGCTGCAAATAAAATAGGTCTAATTTTTAGATAAGAATCTGTGGCTTGGATCAAAACCGGGTAACAGTGTCAGGATGATCAAGGTAATCTGAAGGCTTGTTGTCACCCCTCTGAACTGACCCTCCGCATGATTTCAAC
>JANQPU010000262.1 GCA_028285315.1 Acaryochloris sp. IP29b_bin.176 | reverse complement strand
TTGAATTTGTGCATAATGCTAGAAAAAGGGGGAAAGCCTTGATGAGTAGCCTATTAGGCACCTTGCTTAGCTAACTCCCTGAAACACCGATTGAGCCTTGTTTTATTACATTCAAGACAGCGATAATTGCACTCAGTTAGCTTCTCTTGTTTCCAAGCTTTACCTTCATCACTATCTCGCCAAGCATTATATTTAGGATCGACATACTTCGTTCTAGTGTATGTGTAAGTTTTTCTGGCAGTTTGACGAAACTCCTTGATCGCTTTACTACCCTCATGCACTAATGCTTTGAGCTGCTTGAGATCCATGTTGCTTTATGTACTAAACGCTATGATGTTGCTTTTTGAGGTGAGGTTAAGCCCATGCTGTTGCTTGTAAGCATGGAACTCTCGTGAAGTTTTATGAGCTTGGCGCGAGGTTTGTCGAAACTGGGCAACAGCTCTGGCAGCACGTTGAGTCGCGTTCAGTAATCCCTCGCTAGGTGCTTGATCGTCAATTAGCCCATTTAGCGTGACTTCTAGCTCTGTCAGGATGTCCTTTGTCGTCTGACGACAATAGTTGTCGAATAGCATTGAGAACTTGTCTTCGCTCAAAAGTGTAGGCGCGACCGATTTTACTGGTGCTCTGTAGGTTCCTAGTTAACCGTCTTGCGAGATATTCCGTTGCACCCATTTCTTTCAATTGTTTACGGGTGATGCTCATGAACTTATCCAATCGTTGATTTGCTGGCGGATAAACTTGATACCTCCCAAAATTTCACTATTCTCAAGCTTCAGTAGTTCATCCATCATGTCTTGTAGTGACTTCAGTGCTTGATCTAGTTGATCTTCGAGAACGGCGTTGCGTTTAGTCAACTCGTCTGCAACACGTTCATTTCTACTAGCAGTCTGAAGCAAGCCAAAGTTTTTCTGGTTCAAGCGAGTATTCGTTTGGCTACGCTCCTGCACCAGCTTCACTATTTTATGTAATGCATGACATACGTCAGCATCGCTCTTGATACATTCGCGGAGGGCTCTTAACTCTATAGCAGGAATTTTTCTCCAATAACTATCAACGCCACCAACATTCTGGGTAAACCAGCTCACCAATGAGTCTTTTTTCAGTTTTGGCTGTTTAAGTTCTCCATCTGCTGATTTCACTTATGTCTAACCGTAAAGTTCTCCTAAACATAGGTTACCCATCCCAGAACTACTCTTTGTCTAATGAGAATCTCTATTTAGCAGCAATAGGCTAGCTCCCTATACAAAGACTTGACATGAGTTGCAGAGTACGATGAAAGGAGGCATTGGTTTTAAAGGCTTGTGCATTAAGGTGAGTTAGGCTGGCCTGATAGCCTTGCTGCTGTAGACAGGCAATCATGCGATCGCGCTTTGGGATATCCATTTTGCCCCGACGTCCAAGTTCCGCCACAGAGTAGAAATAAGGCGGCATCAGCGCTTCTGCTTGCATAATCTGTAAGAGTTGAGCCCGGTCTGACCATCCCCAATCCTGAGCAAGCTGCTGCATGGATGTTAACCAGGTTGGATTGTGTAATGGCCCTAGCCACATCGGACCACTGAGGGTTAACGGTGGCCCTTGGTAGGGGCAAGTGGCGCGACTGAGTTGCATCCAAGAGACTGTTTGATAGTGGCCACAATGGTGACAGTACCCTATAAAGCCCAGGGAGTTCTGGGCTTGAGGTAGAGTCACTTGCACGAGAATTCGATAAATCTGACCTTGAAAGTAAGAGAAAATCGGTTGAATATCCCGCCCTAAAGCTTGGGCCTGTTGCCAGGAGAGGCCCAGCAACAGTCGTAGTCCTTGCTCATGGGCTGCAGGATGCGATCGCGCCCATGCTCCCAACAACCGCTGACTATGTTCTGGGTTATGTCCGGCTAACGTTCGGCTGTCAGTCCCCGTGATATAAAGCAGTCCTCCGAGTTTGACCGTTTGCAGACAGCCTTGCAAAAAGGGGGTGGGCAGGCCAAAACTGTCTAAGTCAATGAAATCGAAGCGATTTCGATGTTGATAACACTCATGAAATAAGTGTTCCGCTGAGTGATACGTGATTTGATACCGTTTCGGTGGAAGTTGGCTCAAATTATCGGTCAGAACAACTGCCATGTCAGGATTAGCATCGTTAGCCCAAATCCAATCCGCATTGCTTTCCAGAACATAGCGTTGCGATCGCACGCCACAGCCTGTCATCACGTCCAACACGCGCAGATGTTCCATCTTGTTTCGATATACTGCGGCAGCCAAGATTCCTAAATCTCGTGCGGGTTGACTGCTGGGGCGGAAAAATGCTGGCCCCGCTCTCAACAAGGCTTTTCCTTCTTGGTATGGGTCAGTGGCATTGCTCGGCAACAGCATGTAATCGATTTGCCCAACGAATCTTGATCTAGCTTTAGCACCCTACCACGATGTATCTAGGACGGACATGACACGATATCACCTGAATATCTGTTGGTTAATGGGCCGAGAAATCTGAGATTGGGAGGTGGGTAATGGCTGTTTTTCGCCTCGATTGATATACCATTGCCCCAAGACAGCTAAGCCAGCGGCTGCGATCGCACTCAACACAACCAAAATTTGATATCTGTGAGCTAAATGTTTGTGGCTGACATCACTGTCTTCTCGCAGGCTGATTTCAACTGCTTGCACGTGTGATCTCAGTTGCGCAATATCTTGGGGTAACATTTCTAACGATTTGAGCCTGTTCTCTATCTCTCCATTACTCAATGACGCCAGTTGAGCCCCTATGAGTGTGATCTGATCCGCTTGAGTTGCAATCTGAGTTTCTAGCTTCTTGAGCAGCCGCGCTTGATCAGATTGTAGTTGTTGCAAATCACTATTGTTCGTGTCGGAAATTTGCCTCAGCTTAACAAGTTCTGCTCCTACCTGTTGGATGGCATGATGATTGGCCAAACGTGCGCTTTGCTCCTGCTGTAACTGGGTGGTCAACCCAGTAAGCTGTTGTATCACCCTTTCATACTCCTGTGCTGATTGATTGACCTTAGCTACTTGTGCGGAGATGTCTTGAATGTTTTGGTCTAATGTTTCTGACTGTGTTGTCAGCGTGTGATACTGGCGTTCTAAAGTTTGCACATTGTGCCGGACCAATGCTATTACTGGCTCAAGGTCTAGGATTTGAGATGATAATAGTTCTGCTTGCTCGCTGGTGGCATGGAGACTGGCACGCTGTTCCTGCATTTCTTGTAGCAGTTGTGCCACCTCGTCAACACGACAGGCTTGTTGTACAAGATGCTCACCTCGCTCGATCCCATCCCGAATCAGCGTTTCTAGTTTTTCCAGCCCTTGGAGCGTTTCTAAATCATTCATGGCATGGTCTTAGTGGCAATAGATAACCTCGGCTAAACGTGCCTGCATAGCCTCTGCAACAAGGTTTAGCAGATCTCCAGGCTGATCTAACAGTTCAGGAAAAGGGACATCCTTTAAGGTATGAAGGTCAAACTGTTTCCTGACACGTAGGGCCTCATATTCTAAGCCTTGATGTGCTAAATCAGCTGCAATCCTTTCGCCTAAGCGTTGATACTCTAATGCATCAGTGTGCTGAAGAGATTGTGCCATAGCAACTGCTTCCCAGGAACGGTGCATGGCTCGGAAGAGCAAACAACTCATTGATACTTCAAGGGCTGGATCTAATGCATTTTGCAGGAGTACATTGCTATCCACGTCATCATATTTGCTTTTAAGCAGTTGTAGTGCATCATTTTCCCAGTCATTGCGATCAATCTTTGCGGCTTGCAAGAGTGCATACGTATCCACATAGAGATGCAAGGGAACTGTCGTCAAACTCGCCAGTAAGTGATCGCGGATATAGGTTGCTCGTTCAATAGCATCGGTACCACCAACGGCTTCTATAATCCACTGAATAGTATGGTCAACAGCGGTAGCGTCTTCTAACGCAATCTGTTCACAATGGGCAAAGGCATCAGGCACCAGCCCTATCATGGCATTAGCTTCCTGACGGGTAGCTATCACCAAGAGCCGTGTTCGCGTTCGAGTTAAGAGCGTGTACCATTGGTAGGCTTTTTCTGAAGGGGGAATATCTGAAGCTGTAAACGCAGGTAAGGCAATACATCCCTCAAATTCCCGACCTTTAGCTTGACCAACATCCAGAAACTCTAAGGCCCGAGAAGTTGGGCATGGAATGTCGTGGAGGTGAGATCGCAGGACTTTGACTTGTTGGGCCAACTCCACCCTCAAATATCGATCCTGCTGTGCCTCTTGCAACGGAGATAGTTGTATCAATCGCTCAAAGAAGTTCATGATGTCCATCTGAGACTCACAAATAATGAGGCGGACAGGTTCACCTGCTTCCAGTGAATGATCGGGATTAGCAATCTCGGCTGTAATTTTGCGCTTACCTTGAGCATGATGTTGGGCTGCCATGAGAAAGGGATTCGCAAATTTTAAGATTTGACCCGAGTTTCGGTAGTTGTATCTGAATGGTTGAATAGGTTTGACAAGCTCTAGTTGCCCCCATTCAAAATCAATCGGCTGAATCCGTTGATTTAAGTCCCCTAGTAACCATAAATAGACCCGGTGTAGATTGCGAGCTTGCCAAGATTTGCACATGGCAATTACAGCTTTTAGTTCTGCCAACAGATAGTCTTGGGCTTCATCAATGATGATTAAGGTATGCTGATCCGTCAGAGGTGGCGGCAGATCATCGGCTAACTGTTGAGCAACCTCAAAACGAGACAATTTTTCTCCTAGTTGACCTTTCCAATGATCAGGCTTAATCTTCTTCAGCTGGTTAATCCGCCTTTGATTGTCATGAAAAAGAGCACTTTTGTTTAAATTCTTGGCCTTTCGATCAAGGATATAGGCTTGATAAAGCAGGATATCTCGATAGCGTATCTCTTCTAACTGTTTGAGCTGATGAGTCCGGCGAGCAACTTTATATAAAGCATCAATTTCTTCTTCTGGAGTAGCTAAACAATCCTGGAATCGAGCGTGAAGTTTGCTGAGCCAACTGTTATAAGTAGTGGGCTTTAACGTATTAAGGCCACCATTTTGCCGCTTTAGATACTGTTCAATCTCCTCAATGAGTAAGGGAGGAACAATTAAGGAAACGTGCCAACCCTGTTGATAATATTTTCCTGCCCAACCTGCAGCCATAATACTCTTGCCTGTGCCAGGAGGACTTTGAATTAAGCGGACAGAAAAGTCAGCGTCGTGACGGGTTAGTAACTCTTGGCCCACCTGCTCCTGTTCAGGGGTTAAGGCAGGTGCATACTTATATCCGGCATCATAGACCCATGCTCGCCAAGCATCTCCCGTTTCACCCTGCCAAACATAACAAGGAAAATCTTGACGCTGATCATAATCTTTTGAATAGGTATGGTCATCTCTGGCATCAATACCAATCACCGTCTTATCATTGACGTTCCCCTTCCAAATAATGCGTGCGGATTGACCATGAATTTTGGTTCTAGATAGAGTTTCATGGCGGCCTTGCAAGGGCTTGGTGTCTAATGCGTTTTGACCTGCCCGCTCACTGTCTGCCCGCATTCCTGCAAAAATAGTCGGAATATCGTCAAAAAACTGCCTGATTGAGGGTTGTTTCAGATCCCTTAAAGCAGCCGGGATGAGTTTGACCGTAGCCATAGAGACTCAGTGATCACACAGATATACCAGTAAATCTATCAGGACACTGTTGCAAAATGATGAAAAAGATTGATAAATCTTAGCCGCCATCTTTGACCGTTAAATTTCTGCCTAAGCTCTAATTTGAGTAATCGTGTTGACTAACTCTTCTGCACTCAGCGTCGTGACAATAAACACTTCTTGCACTGTTTTTCCTGAACGCGCCAGGACTTTAAAGCCGCCACGAATCGGCACTGAAACCCTCAGTTTCAAATGAGGGGCATGCCCCTTCACCCGGCTAATCACGCCAGGCGTCACCGTCTGAATTCCTGGATAGTGGATCAAGTTTTCTAAAATTGAAAGCAAACCGGGAATATGGGTGGAATGGTTGAGAACTAGCCGACCTTTACCCTCAGATATTCCTTAGGCAGCCTCTAAGGGTGCCATCGTTAAACCTGCTCGCTGGAGCTGCATATGATAAAGTTCTGCTTGTTCTTGAGGACCTACCCAAACAATAGCCTGTCCCTCGAAATGAATTTGATTGGTTAATTCCCAGGCCCGATCAGATGTCATTTGGGGAATATAAGTCATCAATGTTTTAGCAACATGCTCAAATGTATTGACATCATCATTGACCACAATCACCTTGAAATTCGGATAGGGCTTCCGAACCGTTTTTTGTGCCTGTTTTTCTTCAGGGCGGGTAACAGGCGTTTGCACTGCGATGATCGCCATGCGTGGACTATCTAGCGAAGAAAGCTTAAGCATGAACTTAATGATTAACGTTAAGGAATGGATCGGTTTACATTAGTTTAGCCTGTTGATATAGAGTTGCCTATGCCAATGGGCATCAAACTCTCTATCCTCAGCGATGATTCACCTCCCCTTATTAATAGATCTGTTTTGCCAAACTGCTCTGCTCATTGCCCCATCCCCATGACGAATGCACAGCACCTCACCCCCGGCACCCTTCACGCCCAGCTCATTCATCGCACCCAACAAGCAAAACACTCTGGTGCCCTGCAACCCATCGCTACCGACTATGAATTGTTAACTGATGGAGGGCTAACGTTCATCGTGCGGATTGTGACCAATCTGGAACGCAAAGCGAAGGCCCTAAAAACACCCAAGCCGAAAGACTTTAATCCCTTTCTCCCCTACGACGACGATCTGTTTGTGTCTGATCTCTCGGATCAGCATCTCGGCTTATTAAACAAATTCAATGTTGTGGATCATCACTTGCTGATGGTGACGCGGGAATTTGTGAGTCAAGATACTTGGCTAGATGTAGCCGATTGCTTGGCATTGGCGATTGTCTTAAGGGAATTGGAGGGACTGGCGTTTTATAACGGAGGGTGGGCGGCTGGCGCGAGTCAGACCCATAAGCATCTGCAAATGGTCCCCTTGCCATTTATTCCTGATCGTCCTGATTTACCCATTTCACCCGTGATTGCTGCGGCTTCTCTGCAGAGTATTGGCCAGAGTCAGACATTGCCGTTTGTACATGCGATCGCATCTCTGTCTTTAGACTGGACCGCCCCTTCTCACACCCTGGCACCACAGTTATTGACCACCTATCACGAACTCCTAGCAGCCATTGGTTTGCCGTGGCAACCTGATACTGCTGATGCTACGGGAGCCTACAATCTACTGGTGACAAGAGACTGGATGCTGATGGTGCTGCGATCGCAGCCCAGCTTTGAAAATATTTCGATTAATTCCTTGGGGTTTGCAGGCTCCTTACTCGTGCGCAATCCTCAAGAGTTAGAACACTTGAAACAGATTGGCCCGATGACTATTTTGAAAAATGTGGGTGTTTCTCTTTGAAGATAGCCCTTGCTGACCGACTTGATTGGCTCAGTGTGGGTATTGCCCCAGCCAGCTCCTATCCGAACTCAGTATTGTCCTAGGTGCAGTTGCTTTCACCTGCGTGAGAGTCTGGGCATGCAATCAGAACTGACTTGTTACAAAAATAAGTTTATTCTTGGAATCCCTGTAGTTATTTTCCTGCAAAGCTTTCAGTTCATAGCCAAGGCAAGATTATGGATGTATAACGCCATTTTCTTTACATTTTATAATGCTTGTGTTACATTTATTTACATAAGCACTTAAACCTTTTACGGAGCCCTTCCCATGACATCTCGCGGATATACTTCAGACGATCGCGGTCGCATTAACAGCTTTGCCGTTGAGCCTAAAACCTCAGCCCAAGAAGAGCCCGTATTTGGCTTCAACAAAAATGCCGAAAGAATTAGCGGACGCCTAGCGATGGTGGGTTTTATGTCTATTCTGCTCCTAGAATTGGCCACCAACCTTAACTTCATCCAAATTGTGACTGGCGTCTAACAACTCACCCAAGTTTTTTGACCTTCACCTACAACAGGTGAAGGTCTGCCTCGAAGGGGTAAACCCAGCTAGGCATCGTTGTTAGACTGAAAAGCCATGCTAGTTGACATTCGCTCCGACTCCCTCATTGAACAATATGCAAACGGCATTCGAGACTTCAGCTCCACGATTTTGACGGGTGATAGTCTTTGTGAACTGTTGCTAAATGGCATTAATTTTGAACAGGCAAATCTAGCTCGGGTCAACATGAGCCTGACGCAGTTGCGAGGCAGCAACTTCAGAGGGGCAAATTTGTCTCAAGGCTTGTTATGGCGAACTGACTTTACTGACGCCAACTTAGAAGTTGCTAATTTAAGCCAGTCCAAACTGATTCGGACTACCTTAAAACGAGCCAGATTAAAGAAAGCCCTGTTAGCAAAAGCCGATCTGAGAGTTGCGGATTTGCAGGCAGCAGACTGCCCAGGGGCAAATCTGGCAGGCGCAGATCTGCGCTATGCCGATCTAACCGGAATTAACCTTAAGGGTGCTAACCTGAGTGGCGCAGATCTGACGGGCGCTACTATAACTGGCGCAGATCTGAGTTCTGCAATTTTGACGGGCACCATTCTTAGGCAAGTGGACTTGAGCCAAGTCAATTTACAAGATGTGGACTGGAACCGTCGCCACATAGATGTTCCAGCAAACAACTCAGTATTAGCGGTCACTGACTAAATACTCTGTAAGTTAAGATTAGCGACACTACGAGGACTCATTCATGGGATTCATCTGTTGATAGTGGCGGGACAATTTCTGGCGAGCACTCTG
>JANQPU010000250.1 GCA_028285315.1 Acaryochloris sp. IP29b_bin.176 | reverse complement strand
CTAAAGCGAGAACGGAAGGACTTGAACCCTCAATCTTCAAGTTCGTAGCCTGAGATGTTATCCAGTTACACCACGTTCTCAAAACGGAGAGGACAGGATTCGAACCTGCAACGGTTTTAAACCGTACTCCCTTAGCAGGGGAGCGCTTTTCCCCACTCAGCCACCTCTCCAAAAGCTATTGCTGAGTGATAAGTACTACAAGCTGCCAACTTGTAATACAAACTGGTAGGTCGGGCAGGAATTGAACCTGCAACACAATAAGCGGCTGCTTTACAGGCAGTTGCCCACACCAGTAGGCGAGCCGACCTATGTTTGGGAGTGGCGACGGGAATTGAACCCGCAATCACTTGGGTGAAAACCAAGCCGCTTGAGCCATTTGCGTACACCACTTTATTAACTGCCTAAATTCACTTGAGTTCAGGCAACGCGGAGACTAGGATTTGAACCCAGAACATCAGCTTTGGAGACTGAGGTGTTGCCGTTACACCATCCCCGCAAGGATTGGAGTCCAGGGTGGGATTCGAACCCACGATATCGATTTTGCAGACCGACGCCTTCAACCCCTTGGCGACCTGGACAGGTAAAGAAGTCCCGACGGGAGTTGCACCCGCTTCTCTTTGGCTGAGAACCAAAGCGACTTATCTTATCGTCCACGAGACTATACGGGGGAGACGGGATTTGAACCCGCGACCTTTCGCTCGACAGGCGACTGCTCTAGACCAACTGAGCTACACCCCCAAATGTGGCAAATATTCAATTGTCAAGGTTCAGAGCGTGTTTACCTGTAGAAGGCTGCAACAACTGCACTACATTTATACTACAAATATACTACACAAATGTCAAGGGCATACTACAAGTTTTTTAGGACTTATTTTTGAGTAATAGAGTTTGAGAGAGAGCAAGCCCTCAGAATGAGCTTCAATGCTCCCTCTCAAGGTCTTTAATCTAAAACTACGGTCGTTAGGGCCTGATCAGCAGCCTGCCAGAGACGACGAAGAATTAACTCTGTCTCATAGTCATAGGCGGCTAAGAACATCCCTTCATGGGCTTGGGCCGTTTGAGCCATCCAGGTCCCAGCGAGGCTAACTTCGACATACTCCGCATCCACACGAGAGATCTCTAAGGTTTTGGAATATTGGCGAAGCGCCATTTCTAATGCGCCCAAACCGGGTGTTAGTACTGGGAGGAGGAAAGACGCCAGACCCAGCTCAACATGGAGGGTTTGGCCGGTACGAACCGTAAGAACGACATGTTGAGACACAACGGTTTCTAGGGAGTCCCCTACATATTCCATGTGCAATCCCAATTCGGTATAGATCAGTTTCAGCATGGTGGACTGTCTCCAATAAATTCTGAGTTGAAGTCGGAGAACTGGGACGGCCCAGCCCTTAATAGGTAAGGTTTTCTGGACTTTTCCAAAACTGGTCGGCAAAGGCCACAGCCGGATGGATCGGTGCCTTGGGTTTGGCCTGCAAGGTCATCCCTGCCTGGGTCGGCGTTCGGTCGCTCTTTGTGGAATTGCAAGGCTCGCACGCAGCAACCACGTTGTCCCAGGTGTGCAATCCCCCTTTTGACCGAGGAATAACGTGATCCAACGTCAGTCGGCGATGGCTACCGCAGTATTGGCAGCGATGCTGATCGCGTTTGAGGACCTCCCGGCGATTGACAGGAGGTATTTTCCACATCCGCTCTGGGTTTCCCATCAGCAAGCGAATATGCTCCGATACCTGCAAGACCTGATTGGGCGATCGCACTTCCCATACCTGGGTATTACCAAAATCGAGGGACTCGGCTTGATCCGTAATCAGAAGGACGATGGCTCGCTTAATATTGATCCGGGCCAAGGGCAAGTAGGCCTTAGAAAAAACGACCACGGAGTTTTGGAGGATAGGCTGTGGGTTGATAACGGTCATGGATAACTCCTCAATAAAAGAACCCCCGCTCTGGGTATCAGAGCGGGGGTTCAGCAAAGTTTGTATCTGCTTGCTGTTATGTGGGTGCTGGGGCACACCTACCGCTCTGGATAATTGGATCTGGATATAGTCCACCTAAAATGGTTTCCCAATTTCTGCCTTCGGAAAGACTGCAGACTATTCTTGTCAAGGTCTCAAAACCAAATTGCATCGCTGCGTCAACAACGGGTCGTTGCGACGGACGATGAAGGTTGGCTGAGGTGAGTCTGCGTTTCATTTGAAGGTTTCGATCCAAAGCGGATGAAATACTACGTTTGTAGTATCAAATCTCGCACAGGTTTTGGGCTTCGTCAAGGGTTTAGTCTAAATTTTCTATTTTTGGTTCAGAAAAAGAAATCTTGACCATCAGATTCACGCTAGTATCAATGCGGATTGTCTTTGGCATAGCATCTAGAAAAAGTTAGATGGCACAAGGCGTTGACGTATTTTGATGATGTAAGTGATGATTCGTGAACCTTTAGTCACCCAGCCAGACACTTCTGTCGCAGATGCAGTAACTGCTTTATACCAAGCTGAAGCCAACTACTTAGTGGTTGTAGAAGAAAAAGTTCCTGTGGGCATCGTTTGCGATCGCACCCTCATTACCGCCCTAGCCACTGATCTTGATCTGTCTACAACTGCCGTTAAAACGGTGATGGCTCCCCTTCCCACGCTGGTCGTAGACAAAGCCGATGACCTAACCGCGATTACTCAAATCATGGAAACCGAGGGCAGTTCCTACGCTGCCATCGTGGATGAGGCTTCGTATCTTCAAGGGCTTATCACATCAGACACCTTAGTCCAGCAATCTCCAACCAACGCTCCACCGGATGATGTCGCTGCACTGCAAAAGCGAATCAAAGAATTAGAGCATCAGGTGAGCGATCGCCAATTACTAGAAGCCAAGCTACGGAGTTCTGAAGGCAAAATCCGGGCCGTATTTGAAGCCATGAAGGACTTAGTGTTTGTTTGTGATATGGATAAGGGTGAAATTAGCAATATTGAAGTGGCACCTACGAATTCGAGTGAAGGATGTGAGCCCGATACGGAACTGATTAGCTACACGATCAACGAGCTTTGGCAAGATCCTGATCAGCAATGGTCCCATATTATTCAACAGGCCATTGAAACCCAGCAAACTGTCAACTTTGACTATCAGCTGATGATTGAGGGTCGGCCCGCCTGGTTTACGGCTAGTGTCTCCCCTCTCCTGGATAACTCGGTGGTGTGGGTCGCTCGCAATATGACCGAGCACAAGGACTCGGTGGTGTGGGTCGCTCGCAATATTACGGAACGGAAGCACTTTGAGCATGAACTCCAGCAGCTTAATCAAGAGTTAGAACGATCCAATCAAGAACTGGAACAGTTTGCCTACGTTGCCTCCCATGATTTGCAAGAACCACTACGCATGGTGATTAGTTTTACCCAGCTATTGAGTCAAAACTATGCAGGACAGCTCGATGAACAAGCCGACCAAATCATTAGCTTTGCCGTGGATGGTGCAACCCGCATGCAGCAGCTGATCCAAGATTTGCTCAGCTATTCCCGTGTGGGTACCCAGGCCAAGGTTTTGGAAACAGTGGACTGTAATCAAGTTGTGGAGAGTGCGATCGCAAACCTGCAACTCTCCATCCAAGAAAGTGGGGCTACCTTAGAACGATCATCTTTACCCACCTTGCAGGCCAATCCTCGTCAACTCTCCCAACTCTTCCAAAATTTGATTGGCAATGCCATTAAATATCGAGGAGATCGAGTTCCTAGCATTGAAATTGGATATCAAGAAAAAGCCAAGGAATATCTTTTTTGGGTAAAAGATAATGGCATTGGTATTGATCCTAAGCATGCCGATCGGGTGTTTATGGTATTCCAGCGCTTACATACTCGCCAAGAATATTCTGGCACCGGAATCGGTTTAGCCATTTGCAAGAAAATTATTGACCAACAAGGGGGCAAAATTTGGGTGGAATCAGAAGTGGATCAAGGTTCAACATTTTTCTTCACATTGCCAATAGAGCCTGTTAGTTGAAGGGCAGTATCCTAGAAGATAGAGAGATATTGGGGAAATGTCCCAGTGTCGAGAGATGTCCAATCTAGATTCAGTCATTGTTGAGGGAGATCATTCTTTTTCCCTGGCAGCGCTACCAACTAAAGTCAAAAATTATTTATCTACTGTGCAGATTTCAGTAGGAACAGTGCAACCTAAACACAACTGAAAAGACGATAGTCTATAAATCTTAGAATAGCTGTTTCGATGGAAACGATCCCCATTGACATTCTTCTTGTAGAAGATAATCCAGGCGACGTGTTTTTGATCACTCGGATGTTGGAAGAATGTCCCCTTTGCCATACCCTGCACCGCGTTGATAATGGCAAAGCGGCCACAGACTTCCTACGAAACCTGCGTTTATATGAGCAAGCCCCTTTTCCTCAACTCATCTTGCTAGATTTAAACCTCCCAATTATGAATGGGAAAGAGGTCCTTGCAGATATAAAAACGGACCAGAAATTAAAACATATTCCTGTTATAGTGCTGTCTACCTCTAACGCCCCTGAAGATATTGAAGAAAGCTATCGGCTCAAAGCAGATTATTATGTCACTAAGCCGAGTAGCTTCCATGAATTTGCTGGAAAAGCGCAGGATATTTACAATTTTTGGTTGCAATGGCAAGAACGGAATTAACAAACCTGTTTTTCTATTTAGAATCCCATGAAGGAATGTCTACCCCCTCTTAGAAAATAATGGCTAAGTCACTCAAATCGAAGCGAACTCAACCCGATCAAGAGGTGAAACTTGCCTCTCCATCTTCATCTGAAGAAGGTGGGGTGATTCGGGTTTTGCTGGTCGAAGACAATCCAGGTGATGCCTTTTTGATCCAGGGCATGTTAGGCGTCAAACATAATGACGATGCTATTCAATATCACCTTACCCATGTCGATAAGCTGGAAGATGCCTTGCAGGCGCTGGCACAAACAGACTTTAACGTCGTTTTGCTTGATTTGTCCTTACCTGACAGTCATGGGTTAGTCACCCTGGAGAAGGTGGTTGCTCAAAACCAGATCCTTCCCATTGTGGTATTTACGGGTCTAGATGACGAGACAGTGGCCATGCAAGCTGTGCAGCAAGGGGCCCAAGATTTTCTAGTTAAAGGTCAGGTTACCCCCGGCTCATTGACTCATGCCATTCGGTATGCCATCGAGCGCCAACAAAATGAACTGGCGCTCAAGCAAAAAACCATCGAATTGGAGCGACTCAACAAAGAACTCCGCAAGCGGTCTTTAGAATTGGAAGCTGCTAATACTGAACTTGAAGCGTTCAATTACACCGTATCCCACGATTTGCGCAATCCTTTAACCGGTATCAAAACGGGCTGTGCATTGTTGACAGCCTATATGGGCAACAAAGATCCCCGCTTACAAAAATATTTGGGCACAATCCAAGACTACACCCGGCACATGGCCACCTTACTGGAAGGGCTGCTGCAGCTATCAAATATTGGTCGCAATCCCATTCAGCCGCAGGTGGTTAATTTAAGCTCTACCGTACAGACGATTGCTAGACAGCTCCTTCAGCAAGAACCCGAACGGAATGTCAAATTTGTCATTGAACCTCAAGTCAATGTGGAGGGAGATACCCATCTGCTTTGGGTTGCCCTGGAAAATTTATTGGGGAATGCCTGGAAATACACAGGGGCACTCGATCATGCCCAAATAGAATTTGGCAAAACCACCTTAACCAAGGTGAGCCGGGAACCGCTTAATGCCAGTGAAACCATTGCCCCCAATCAACCCATCTATTTCGTGCGGGATAATGGGGCTGGCTTTGATATGAGCCATGCTGATCGGATCTTTTTGCCTTTCCAACGGCTTACTCATTCTGAAGATTTTTCGGGTAGCGGTATTGGCCTGTCAACGGTGCAGCGCATCATCCACTGTCATGGCGGACAAATTTGGTTTGATGCGGTGGTGAATCAAGGTGCTACATTTTATTGGACCCTGGCATACAAACAATAATCTCCAGGGTGCGCCAATATGCCGACACCCAAAGTCCCTCCTCCAGTAATCCTTGCTTCTAAAGCGGCTTCTTTTGTTGAAGTCCTCGTTGATTGTCCTGGCACTGACAAGCTCTTTACTTACCGTATTCCTTCCAATCTCAATATTTGCCCTGGGGATATTCTCAGTGTTCCCTTTGGCGCACAACAAGTGGGGGCGATCGCAATTCGTTGCTTTTCGGATCTCCCGCCAGAAC
>JANQPU010000241.1 GCA_028285315.1 Acaryochloris sp. IP29b_bin.176 | reverse complement strand
CGAAGCAATATTCCAGGCTACTTAACAACAGGAAAGACAAAGTTTAGAGGGCAATATGGTGATTTTGATCAACTTGGCTAACCACCCCTGACAATTTCTTTATCTGTAGAACACTAACTATGTTCTCCAGGAAAGCTTCAGAAAAACTAATGGAGTAAATATACTTAGGCATTTAGGCAACATTGGCAGGCAGAGCTAGCAATATAGCAATATTTGCTGCCTACTCCCACAGCTAGATACTTGCGAGAGACACTTATTATCAGTTGAGACTCCTAAAAGTTGATTATCTTAATAATTTTTTACAGGATTAAATTGCTGTTAGTAAATAATTCCTAACCGTGATCCAAAAGTGGCAACAGCTTTTTAGAGATCGCCTTAAAAGCATGCCTAGCATGCTTTGTGAGCGAATAGACAACTCAGAACTTTTGCCAAGTTAACCCAAACTTTTCTATCTATGAACTCGTAATTACAAAAGAAAACCTGAAATCCAGAGATTATGGAGGTTCTGTCGGTCTATATTTAGCGAATAGCAATTAGAATATTCCATTAAAACATCGTGGCTGCGACATTTCAGCTCGTTAGACTGTAGTTACACGCTAGAAAAATCTGATGTTTTATCAGTGTTTTTTCTAGAACAGCAGACTCGATTATTTTTTTGCTCACGCTTAACTGAACAATTAGGAGTCAATCAATGAATAAAGGAGAACTCGTTGACGCCGTTGCTGATAAGGCAAGTGTCACGAAAAAGCAGGCAGATGCTGTTCTGACTGCCGCCTTAGAGGCCATTGTTGAATCTGTCTCGTCTGGAGAAAAAGTCACGTTGGTGGGATTTGGCTCATTTGAACCTCGCGAACGCAAGGCCCGAGAAGGACGTAATCCCAAAACGGGTGCAAAAATGAAGATTCCCGCAACTAAAGTTCCAGCTTTCTCTGCAGGTAAGCTCTTTAAGGAAAAAGTTGCCCCTAAAAAGTAATTCCTTAACTTGTTTAGATTCTGTATGAGGCGTAACTTTTGAGTCGCCCTCTCCATGGAGGCAACCTGCAATGGGCTGCAGACATAGCAGGTTGTTCTCCTAACAGTATTCTCGATTTCTCGGCAAGTATTAATCCGTTGGGGCCACCCAAATCTGCGATCGCAGCCATTCAGTCTCATCTCGAGACCCTCACGACTTACCCCGATCCCAGCTATCAGTCGCTTTGTCAGGTGTTAAGTGACATCTATCAACTCCCCATCGACTGGTTTCTACCGGGGAATGGCTCAGCGGAATTGCTGACTTGGGCCTGCCGTGATTTAGCCCAATATGAATGGACTGGGGTGTTAACACCCGCATTTGCCGATTATCAACGAGCACTGAGCGCGTTTCAAGCCCAGATTCATCCCTTACCGTTGAACTTGAGTCAGCTTCAGGATCTATCTCCCAGCGAGTTGATAGAGAAAACATTACATTCAACGAGTCAATCTGTCGAATCAGCTCAGTCTGGACTATTACTGAATCATCCCCACAATCCAACCGGAGGGCTCTTAAATCTCAACCAAGTGGAGCAGCTTCTAGAGCAGTTTTCTCTAGTAGTAGTGGATGAGGCCTTTATAGACTTTGTGCCCTCAAACGCACAATTCAGTTTGATTTCAAGGGTGCAAGATTTTCCAAATTTAATTATCTTGCGCTCCCTGACCAAGTTTTACAGCCTGCCGGGGTTGCGATTGGGGTATGCCATTGGTCACCCAGAAAGACTACAACATTGGCAGCGATGCCGTGATCCCTGGTCCGTGAATTCCCTCGCTGTTGTCGCAGGGATAGAAGTCCTTCGAGATTATGCTTTTCAAGCACAAACCTTATCTTGGTTACCCTCTGCCCGCTCCGAGTTGCAGCAAGGTTTAGTGGATTTGGGGGTTTATCCATTGCAGAGTGCTGCTAATTTTCTGCTAGTGGCAACCCATTATTCAGTACCTGCGTTACAGACGCTACTGTTAACACGTCACCGCATCCTGATTCGAGATTGCCTCAGCTTTCCAGAATTAGGAGCGCAGTATTTTCGGATCGCCGTGCGTACCCAAGCGGAGAACGAACGGTTACTTGCTGCTCTGGCCGATTGTCTTCCTAGATTATCTGCTTAGATAAGTTAGATAAGGAAAGGTAAAGCATGCCCCCCTGGAGAGCAGACTATGGCTGTTGATTACGATTTGGTGGTGGTGGGCAATAATACGGCGGCTCGCTGGGCTGCGATCGCGGCCAAAGCTCGTTCGGTCCGAGTAGCTCTGATTGCCGTTGCGCCAGATCCCATCCCTCATCATTTGCTCCTGAGGCAGTGGGCTCAGACCCAATCTCATCCAGATATAGCCTTGATCGAGTGGGTCAAGGCTATAACGATGAAGCTACAAGCGTCTCGTTCACCTGCCAAGTTGGCAAGTCTAGGGATTGAGCAGATCGACGGTATCGCCCAGTTTAGTAAAAAGCCACAATTTCAGGTACAAGTTCAAAATCGAGTGTTGAGATCGCGACGCTATCTGCTCTGTCTAGATGCAGATCTACCTCCGCCTCCTATGCCGGGTTTGCCTCAGTGGCTGAGTCCGGCTGATGTCCTACTACGATTAGACGATCCAGATCATCCACTGGCCAGTCCTGTACTGATTGTGGGGGATGGCCCTAAGGCAATTACGCTCAGCCAAGCGTTAGGCCGATTGGGATATACCGTCAACCTACTCAGCCCCCATGCTCATATTTTGCCTGGGGAAGATGCTGAAGCAGCATTTCGGGTACAAGCCCATTTAGAAGCGGATCACGTCAATATCCACACCCACCGTCAGATCAAAGCGGTCACCCCATCATCCACAAATCCCTATCAGGTAGCAACCGATCAAGGTCGGCTGATTGCTGAATCCTTAGTTTGGGCTGCAGAACCGACTTCAGCTATGATTAACCCCAATCAAGTGACAGTGAACCTCCGTCATACCTCTCAGGGATTGTGGGTGAACCATAAACTGCAAACCTCTCACCCTCAAATTTATGCTTGCGGATCAGTGCTGGGGGGATATACTCTTACGGACATCGCTCACTATGAAGCAACCGTAGCTGTAAATAATGCGCTGGGTCCAAAGCAGAGTATTGACTATGCAACCCTACCCTGGGTTATCTCTTCTATTCCAGAGCTAGCAAGAGTAGGATTAACAGAGAGTCAGGCCCAACAAACTTCCAGGCCATTTCAAATCTTGTATCACTACTACCAACAGACTGAGAAAGGTCAACTCCAAGACGAAACAGGCTGGTGTAAAGTCCTCGTCCAAACCAATGGACAAATACTAGGAGCCCATGTAGTTGGCGTTGGTGCTGCAGAGATTATCCACCTGGTGGCTGTAGCGATGCAAAAGCATTGCTCGATCTCAGAACTGGCTGGATTAACATCCTTTGGATCAAGCTATGGCAGCATTATGGGTGAAATTGCTCAACAATGGTGTCATAAACAGGGTAAAAAATGGTTTGCTACTTAAGCAGCTTGAGAGGCTTGTCCCAGCTGTTCACGACCGTGAGGGTCAGACAAACTTGTGATATCGGGACCAGCTGGAATAATCCCCCCCGGATTCAAAGGAAATAGAAAGCCGTAGTAACTTTGCTTGACTGCTTCCAAATTGCAGGTGTCTGCTACTCCAGGAAGCTGGTAGAGATCGCGCAAATAGGGACCTAAATGCTGATAGTCCTGAATGCGCCGACGATTGCACTTGAATAGTCCATAGTAGGCCACATCAAATCGAAATAAGGTCGGAAATAACCGAACGTCAGCAAGGGTTAGGGAATTCCCACCGAGATAACGTTGATTCGCTAGGGTTGCATCTAATTCATCTAAAACTTGGAAGAGTTCGCTACAGGCTTGATCGTAAGCAGCTTGGGTTTGAGCGAAGCCGCAACGATAGACCCCATTGTTGACCGCATGATAGATTTTTTCATTCCACTGATCGATGGTGGGACGCAGCGCTGCTGGGTAAAGATCTAGATCTGGCTCCTGAGCAATGTCATTGAAGGCAGAGTTGAGATTAACAATGATCTCGGAACTTTCGTTGTTGACGATCATCTGGGTTTGAGTATCCCAAAGCACTGGCACCGTACAGCGGCCTTCATATCCAGGTTGGGCCAGGCGATAGAGATCCCTGAGACTGTGGCATCCTTGATGCTCTGAGGCAAAGACCCAGCCCCCTTCCGTATCAGAAGGTTGGACAATCACAACATCAATCACCGCTTGTAAACCTTTCAAGGCACGGACAACCAAGGTTCGATGGGCCCACGGACAACCCAACCCCACATACAGTCGGTACCGCTGAGCTGCAGCCGGGAAGGGAGAATTAGCCCCCCCAATCACTTGCCGGAACTGGCTATCTGGACGAATATAGGCCCCATCCTTGCTCCGGGGGGCCATATTCGACATCATCAAATTCCACATCATTGTCCAGACAAACTTACCCAGTCCAATAATGGCTTTGGGCGGCAGAGATTTACCCATGGAATGATCTCCTTAGTTTGGGAAGGGGGCTAACGATTGAGGCTAGTCTGTCTAGACTTTAACCAAAGGACATGGATAATGTCAGGAACCTAACCATAGTCAATACTAAGTTGATGATCAGACTAAACCTCAGTCCAGCTGTTTGGAAAACAGATAGGGGCAGCAGAATCATGGAGAGCAAAATATCCAGCAGCTATATAGTGGTTTTGAGAAGAGGGGCAAAGATGAAATGATCTTTATTTTCAAATGGCTCCCTTGGTTTGTCTTCTAAAATCAAGACAGTTTCATGTTCTGCTTCGATAGTCCCCTCCGAATTTATGCTTCCTCGTAGGGAACTGTTATGCCTCCCTCATTAGCTTAGAGGAGATTGAAATGCGTGGACTTCTTTTGACCCTATTGGCAACGACCCTCAGTCTTTTGGTAGTGGATATTGTGTTTCCGGGAGTTGATTTAGCGAACTTCCCTGCGGTCATTGCGGCTGCAGTTGCCATTGGCTTTGTCAACGCCATTGTTAAACCAGTGCTGACATTTGTGTCATTTCCATTGACCTTGCTTTCCTTAGGCGGATTTTTGTTAGTTCTCAATGGGCTATGTTTTTCGCTGGCTGCCGTATTCGTGCCAGGTTTTCAGGTCAATGGCCTGCTGGCGTTTTTCCTGGGTCCGATTTTCCTTTCGTGTGTCAACGCTTTTTTGAATCAGTACTTAACGGCAAAACTGCCTCAATTGGCTGATGGAGAAGTATCCCAATAAGCTGAATTTTGCTGGATTCATCCAACAAAAAGGGTTCGTTTGCACTTTGGGGATTTAACCTGCGATTAAGTCTTGGGTTCGCACCTCAAGGGGAGGGTGAATAGCAACCTTTACTTTGAGAGGACAGCAGAGATCTCTGCGAGATTGGGCTAGTTCACGGATCAGAAGCAGGCGGGAGTGAATATACGCTTTAGCATTGGCTTCTTCATTCTTTGGGAGCTGGTTGCGATCTTTAAGGCTGGTAACCAAGACCTGTACAAGCTGATTATCATTGAGCTGGGTCAACATATCAGTCTGAGTCGTTTCTATAACTTCCCAAACTTGGTGGAGAAGATTGGAATTCATCACACTCACCTAAGGTGATTGTTTTTCAGAAAAAACTTTTTATGTAATTATTAATATTTTCTTTAGATTTGGTTCTTTCCAATTCTACGCTTATCGTTTGACGACCAACTAGCAGCTTGACCACAAAACACATAACTTAACTTTCATACATGTGTTGGACAAATCAGAGCTGGAGTCTTTCAACTCATTTTCTACGTAACGTTAGTTCAGGTTAAGCCTATTTGTGAACCGCTTCTACGAAGGAATACAGGTTTCAATCAACGGCATAGTCAGAGTTCCAGCTTATCCTAAACTCAGGCTAGGTAAGCTTTTGGGCTCATGCGAGAAGTCAATGAGCATTCTGGCATATTATTTCTACCGCAATATTCTGATGACCTTCATGGTTCTTGATTTAAACGAGCATGGAGGGATTCGAACCCCCGACCCTCAGAACCGGAATCTATGAAGAATCCTTTAATATAAGCATTTGCAGCGTTTTTAGGCTAACTTTACCCCGACCTTATCCCAATCTGGATGAGCAAGTCCCGGTACCGTTTTTGCACTGCCCCTTTAAGCATCTGATAGCGATACTTGGTGACCCATACTAATATGAACGGTGAGGCGGGTGACCGTATGATTACCCTGACGATTCTCTACCATAGACTTCTTTACGCTGCTTCACTATCCTACGTTAGAGGTGTGTAGCAACTAAAGTCTCGCACTGAAAGTGCGTATTTTTGGACTAGCGTGTTTAGGATAAATAAAGGGCTGCATTTTTACCAACTCTCCTGAAGAGCCACGAGTAGCGGCTGTGGCTTGGTCGAGAGTCACTTGAACAGACTCAATAACACAATCGTGGCAATGGCCATGCGATCTAAGGGGTGGAATCCACGATCCAACCCAACCAACGGCTGCTTCAAATTATCTTCACCCCATGCCATTCATTATCTCTACATTCACCTTCACCCAGCATCCTTGGCTAGAAGGCTTAGCGAGGCTGGGTATGTCATACCATTGGCATCTTTGTTTCTGCAAGCGATGCAACATTATTCCCATCCAGTTTCTGATAAGCCAAATGCAACTTTTGGGATATTTTCGTCGTCTCTTCTGTAGTGGAAACCCACGAGTACAATCATTATTGCGTGATCAAGGGGATGGATTATGTGTGTTGGATGCTATGCCATGCCGATTATGACGTTGGTATCACCGGGGCCTGAAGCGCCACCCGCGACAGCAGTTCCCTTGATTGAATCGCCAGATGCCCAGGTCATGCAGGTTCAGCCCCAAGTCAGTGCGACCCAGGTGCGGGCTGAAATTGCAGCGATGATCGAACGGCTGCCCGATTCTGCTGATGCCGCCATTCTGCGAGAGGAATTTACAGCGGTTCATCAACGCTTAGAAGGCGTCACCAATGTGGATGAGGCCAATACAATTG
>JANQPU010000232.1 GCA_028285315.1 Acaryochloris sp. IP29b_bin.176 | reverse complement strand
GCTTGGCAATTTCAGTGGCGGGGCGAGGGTCAACCAAGGCGTTATAGATAATCATCCACTTCTGCTGACAGCGGGGAGTGGGAGCTGTGGCAATCTTTTTTTTTGACTTCATCCTCTGTGAGATGGGGTTTCACTCTACTGACTCGACTCATAGGGGGGTGAAATAAACGTAGGCTCAGCCTATCTAAATAACACCCCTAGGCACAAATTGGTATCAGACAATTGGCTCGACGAAAGCGGCCCAAAAAATGTCCAAAGCTCTCGTCTGGATAGGGTTGAACCTGAAACATCCAAGGTCGTAACGATGAAATCGGTGGGGGCATCACACTCGAACCATAGCGAAGGCCATCATAATGAACAGGATTTGACCACTTGCCTCAGGAGGCTATATTCAATGCGAGTTCGTCCCATCAGCAAAGTTTAAATGACTGCTTCTCGGAGAATTTGATCTAAGAGCCCTATATATCCTTGGGTTTTCTGAAAGAGCAAATCTTGAGCTTTAGCACTAGTGAGTTTTGAGGGTTCGGGTAGTTTCAGGATGTGCTTTTCCCAAAGCGCTGTGGTCTCCCGCAGGTCTTCTGGATTCAGTTTGGGCATCCAGATACGTCAACAAAAATCGATATAGACGCGACGGCGATCCTGACGTATCAAAAGAATGTCGAGGATTCGCTCTTCTACTAAGGAGGTTGGGCAAGGCGACCGGCTTCCCAGCGCGCGAGACAACTCTGTTTGCCTAGACGCAGATCGGGCAGTTGGTTGTACCGATCCACGATGTAGCGTACGAGTAAACGCTCTAGCTGCACTCTGCGATCGCATACCGGAGGCATTGCTGAATCATTTGCGACGGGTGTTTGAATAGGATTAGCGGGGGAGATTTCCATAATCACTGTTGCAAAATTGACGGAGCCGTTTGTCCAGGCAGGTTATCAATTGCTGGCGACGCCGCAGGGGCTATATGAATATGAAGTGGAGGCCCCGCATTCAGTTGTTACAGTTGTGATAAGGAGATTTTAAGATGACATCGACTCAATTACCCATTCCTAGTTTTTTTGACCCTAAGCGGGTGGGGAAGGTGTGGCGGGTCCCTTATCAGAAGCGGGCTCAACAAGCGCAGCACTGGGCGAAACAACATGGGTTGCCACCGGCAGCAAAGGATAAAATTCGCGTATGCCTCATGGCGATTGATGTCCAAAATACGTTTTGCATTCCAGAGTTTGAACTGTTTGTGAGGGGACAATCAGGAATGGGGGCAGTGGAGGATAATCGCCGACTCTGCGAGTTCATCTATCGCAATTTGGGGACAATTACGGACATTGCACCGACGATGGATACCCATACGGCGATGCAGATCTTCCACGCTGATTTTTGGGTGAATGATCTCGGAGAACATCCAGTACCTCTAACGAGAATTTCACTAGCAGAGGTGGAACAGAGGGACTGGAAGGTGAATCCAGCGGTGGCCTATAGTCTGGGCAATTATATGGCGTTGCAGAACTTTGCCCGCCATTATGTGCAGCGCCTCTCGCAGGAGGGGAAATATCCGCTGACGATTTGGCCTTATCATTCGATGTTAGGAGGGATTGGTCATGCTCTGGTAGCAGCAGTGGAGGAAGCCTGCTTTTTCCATAATCTGGCACGCCATAGTCAGACGAATTTTGAAATCAAGGGCAGTAACCCCCTTACAGAAAATTACTCAGTCCTTAGACCAGAGGTCCTGGATGATCCCAAAGGACAGCCAATTGCCAAAAAAAATACCCACTTTATCCAGAAGCTGCTAGCGTTTGATGCGGTGATTATTGCGGGGCAGGCGAAGAGTCACTGTGTTGCCTGGACGATCGATGACTTACTCTCCGAAATTCAAGCCCATGATCCTGAACTGGCAAAAAAAATCTATTTACTCCAAGATTGCTCCTCTCCCGTTGTCATACCCGGTATCGTCGATTTTACCGAACAGGCTAATCAGGCGTTTCAACGCTTTCAGAAGGCCGGGATGAACCTGGTTCGGTCTACGGATAACATTTCTGATTGGACTGGACTGGCTTGAACCATGAGGCAATACACACTGAATAGAAGATTTAGGCCATTACTTCAACGGTCGTTAGAGGGGGTCTGGGTGACGATCATGAACGTTAGTCCGCCATTGATTCGTAGCTTACGGCAGGTTTCAATGCGCGGACCAAATCGTGACGAGTGATAATACCTATCAAGCATTGGTCATCATCAACCACAGGTAAACGGTTTATCTTCTTAGCTAGCATCAGATTAGCCGCAGTTGTCAAAGGCGTTTCGGGCTGGGTCGTAATGGGCTGGGGCGTCATTACATCCTGAACTAGCATCCCCAGCGCTTTTTGCATATGTTGATGGAACTGCCTGGGTGATTCGAAATAGATCACACTACCTAGTAGCGTCATGTATAAAGGGGGTTGCATAGGCGATTCTCTCACCAGCAAATCGCCCTCAGAAATAATGCCAACGACATGATTTACTCCATCAACAACTGGCAAACCACTGATTCGATGTTCTTCTAAAAGCTTAATCACAGTCTCTAGGGAATCTGTGGGAAAGATAGTAATGGGGTTGGGGGTCATAAAATCTTTGACCACCGGAAGAGATACAGCCATTCGATTACCTACTATGTCTTAACTGACCTACATTGACTCGCGACTGGTATTCAAATTCAGTGAGAGGGAAGGCTAGAGGAAACCCTTGCCTTGACAAACCTCCAATCAGGGCGCAAATTTTTAGCTCCTCTTTGGTAAATGTGATGAATCGGTTGATTCGGATCGAGAGTATTGAAATGAATTAAACAGCGAATACAAAAATCAAGATCACTTTCAACATGCATTTGCTGAACATCTAGCAAGGGGACATTATCCCAATGTGGCCGTTGACGAGCAATTGCTGCTGGGAAAATTGCATCTAAATCTCGAGTAACGGAAAACGTCACGCTAATAATTTCATCAAAATCCAAAGCATTTTCTGTCTCAATGGCCAACATCAGCTCATTAACTGCTTCTCGTATGGCAGTAACGGAGTTATCAGCAGCAGTTGTCGCCCCACGAATTGCACGTACTTTCCATGACACAGAATTATCCTCCATAGCTAGATCATGCCTCAGGATTTAAGAAAACCTGCGCCATGTTAGCAAACTTGACATCTTCAGGGAATTGACCCACATCACAGAAAACCTACGATTTCCTACCTTACCTGTTCATTGAGAGGTGTGCGGATTGTCTTAAACTAAATTGAATTTCTTCAAGACGTTACACTATAAAACACCATGGGCAGCACAACTAAGGTCGATAAAGCCATAGGGGCAAACCGTTAGTCGCCAGCTCGAAGTCTACCCACTCCAATACTTGTCCAGACACAGGAAACGTGGATTGCTGACTACCGGGTAGTAGCTTACTCCACAAAGGCTTCTGCTCTTCTATGGTGTTGCATTTAGCTTTTTCAGGATCAAGTCCAGCCAATTCAGCTGCCCAGCACCGGGCATCTTCTTCTGTTCCCAGTCGATCCACTAATCCTAGCTCAAGCGCTTGTTGGCCGGTGAATACTCGTCCATCTGCAAACTGCTTCACAGCATCCACTGCCAAATTGCGTCCCTCAGCCACAATTTGCACGAACTGAGAATAACTACTATCAATCAAATCCTGTAGGATTTGTCGTTCGGGCTCAGTCAGTTCTCGATCAAAGGCCAAAATATCTTTATAGGGGCCGGATTTAATGACTTTGAAGGAAACACCTACCTTCTCTAAGAGGCGTTCTAGGTTATTCCCCCTGAGTATTACCCCAATACTGCCAGTAATCGTGCCTGGATTGGCCATAATATGCTCAGCTCCCATGCCAATATAGACACCTCCGGAAGCGGAAATATTACCAAAGCTGGCTACAATTTTGATCTTTTTTCGCAATTTGATCAGGGCTCTATAAATTTCATGGGAGTCAACGACAGTTCCGCCAGGACTGTCAATGCGGAGGAGAAGCGCTGGATATCCCTTTTCTTCAATAGTTTTCAGAGCTTTCAGTACATGCTTTCGGGTCGCTCCTGCGATCGCACCTTTGATCTCTAAACGGGCTATTTGTTTGCGGGCACCACCCTTAAACGGCCAAATCATGGGCAAAAATTATCACTAATGGTAGTCAACACTATAGAACTGGGAGGAAGCAATTGAAATTGATCGGCCAAAGCGTATCACTCAAGGACTAGCTCTTTGTGAGTACTAAACCATCAATTGAACAGCACTTGGGTTTCCCAAAACCTGTATTGTAGCTCGGTCATCCATTGGGTGCTCACACCAGATAACCGCCAAAATAAATTGTGATCTCCGAAGTAGAGATCTTATAATCGAAATAAATGTTACAAAAAGTTTAGGTTTCTCAGACTAGAATTACTGGTCTGCCATTTTTGTAATTCTTGCTTTACATTTGGTGCGGTTAGACCAGGGTTAGTAGACCCTATCCCGCCTTTCAATCCTTGCTTATGAATCATTATGCAATTTAGTCTGCCAGACTCCCAACGCTTTCCCAACCGCCTGACCCTGATCGCTCCCTTCTTCCTCTGGGGAACCGCCATGGTTGCCATGAAGGGGGTTTTAGCCCATACAACCCCTCTATTTATGGGCGGCTTGCGAATTGCGCCAGCTGGACTCCTGGTCATTGTGACAGCAGCGCTATTGGGTAGAGCCCAACCCAAGGGATGGCGGGCCTGGCTGTGGATTCTTCTATTTGCCTTAGTCGATGTCACTTTATTCCAAGGCTTTTTGGCATTAGGGTTATCGCATACCTCCGCAGGGCTCGGATCCGTCATGATCGATTCTCAGCCCCTTGTAGTTGCTGTGCTGGCCCTTATCCTCTACGGAGAGCGGATTGGGTTATGGGGTTGGTTGGGGTTAGGCATTGGGATTGGGGGTATTAGCTGCATTGGCTTGCCGGACGAATGGATTTTGCAGTTGGGCACTGGTGAGTGGCTACAACAGGACTGGCAGCAAATTCTAAATTGGCAGTACTTCAGTCAAATCAGTCAGAGTGGTGAATTTCTAATGCTGCTAGCGGCATTATCTATGGCGGTGGGAACCGTGATGATTCGTCAAGTTTGCCGTTATGCTGACCCAATCAGTGCGACTGGGTGGCACATGTTGATCGGGGGCCTACCGCTATTTTTAGGGTCTGAACTCTGGGAATCTGAGCAATGGATGCATCTGACCCATGGAGATTGGCTATCCATTGGCTATGCTGCTATTTTTGGCAGTGCGATCGCCTATGGCCTCTTCTTTTATTTCGCCTCCAGAGGCAACTTAACCAGTTTAAGTTCTTTGACGTTCTTAACCCCAGTTTTTGCCCTAATCTTTGGCAACCTCTTCTTGTCAGAGGTCCTCAGTCAAGTTCAAACCTTTGGTGTTTGCCTAACCCTACTCAGTATTTATTTTGTCAATCAAAGAGAACAGTTGCCGACTCCGGGCGATCTGCTTTCTTCCCTGGAAATGCGAGCCTTGGGCAACAAAAAGTCAAAAGTTGCCGAGATTCCAGTTCAGGTGGATTCTAAAACCAGTGCTAAATGATCTGAATCCAAGACTTATGGATTGGGACTAGGATCTGGGAGGATGCCATTCAACAGCACTCCAGCAAGGCTAGAAAGACCAATCCCTTCTAGGGAAAACTGCCCTATTTTTAGGCTCATATTGCCCACACCTAGAACCAGGATTACCCCCACAATAATCATGTTGCGAGATTGCAGCAGGTTACTACCCGATTGCACCAAACTGTTAATGCCTACAACCACAATGGTGCCAAACAGAACCACCAAGATCCCCCCCATGACTGGTGGGGGAATCGTCTTCAGCAAAGCCCCCAATTTACCGAAAAAGGAAAGCAAAATAGCGATGAGGGCTGCCCAAGTCATAATGCCAGGATTAAAGGCACGGGTCAGGGCTACAGCTCCCGTGACTTCAGAATAGGTGGTATTGGGCGGTCCGCCCAATAACGCTGCTATTGAGGTGGCAACGCCATCCCCCAAGAGGGTGCGGTGCAAACCTGGATCCTGAAGCAAAGGGGTTTTAGTGACAGAGCTGATCACTAAGATATCGCCAATATGCTCGATCGCAGGGGCAATCGCAACGGGCACGAAAAATGCGATCGCAGGCCAGTGCAGCGTGGGTAAAGTAAAGTCAGGCACCATTAGCCAAGGAGCAGCTAGGACTGGCGTAAAATCAACTATTTGCAACAGCAATGCTCCACCATACCCCACACCGATCCCCATCAAAATTGGGACCAACTGAAACGTCCCTCGCGCTAACAACGCTGCCACAATCGTTGTGCTTAAGGCCAAAACAGCTAGAAATTGAGCGGTTCCTACGCCGTACGTCGTGCCCGCCTCAGACGCCATCTGAATGGCAATGGGTGCCAAAGAAAGCCCAATCACCATAATTACAGGCCCAGTCACAATCGGAGGCAGAAATTTCAAAATCTGATCTGGACCACGCCATCGAACTAGACCACTCAAGAGGATATACAGCAGTCCCGCCGCAGCCAAACCCGAGAGGGTAGCTGATAAGCCAAATTGTTGAATACCTGCTGTAATGGGTGCAATAAAGGCAAAGGAAGAGGCCAAAAACACAGGCACTTTACCTTGAGTAATCAATTGAAATACTAACGTCCCCATTCCCGCCGTAAATAAGGCAACGTTGGGATCTAGGCCCGTCAAAATAGGGACCAACACTAAAGCCCCAAAGGCAATAAACAACATTTGCGCCCCGAGGATCGCATCCTTGATGCGGAGTGAGTAGGAAGCGGGCGCATTGACAGAGCGCGTTGGATTAGGGTTCATAAACAAACCATACGTTGGCAATTCAGAAAATTCTGTCTCCCCAGTATCAATTAACCTTTCTGGGGATCAGGAGAGGGCCAAGCTTATCTTCATGTTTTCGATCTGGCTGCAATCCAAGCCCATCCCATTAATCAACTGCCTGCCGCATGAATATGGGTGCTTGGATTAAGATCTCATTTTGACCACAGAGCCAGAGTTAGTGTTGTAATTTTCTAAAGTAAAGCTGCTGCTCTTTCAGCTAAATCTGACCGCTCACCCTGGTACAGGGTAATATGGCCAGCAATGGGCTCGGTCTTAAATCGCTCTACCACGTAGGTCAACCCATTACTGGCTGCATCCACATAGGGATTATCAATTTGTTCAGGGTCCCCTGTAAGTACCACTTTGGTATCCTCTCCTGCACGGGTCAAAATCGTTTTCACTTCATGGGGAGTCAGATTTTGGGCTTCATCTACAATTAAAAATTGTCTCGGTATCGTCCGACCACGGATATAGGTGAGGGGTTCAATTTGGAGTAGCCCTTGTTCGATCAACTCTTCATGGCCCCGCCGCCAATGAGGCGGTTGCGCGGCAGCTTCCTGCGTGCCAAAGATCAGATCAAAATTGTCGTAGAGGGGTTGCATCCAGGGGGTTAACTTCTCATCAATATCCCCTGGTAAATATCCCAAATCCCGTCCCATCGGCACAATAGGACGGGCAATCAGTAAGCGACTATAGCCCTTTTCATCAGCAACTTTGTGTAACCCAGCTGCGATCGCCAGCAGGGTCTTACCCGTCCCCGCTTTCCCCACTAAAGTCACCAAGGAAATGTCGTCTTGCATCAGCAACTCAAAGGCAAACTTTTGTTCTCGGTTCCGAGCCCGAACTCTCGAAATACCGTTATGGGGAAACTTAGGCAAGGGAACCACTTCACCACTCTGCTCACCAGCTAATGCCAATGCAGTATGGGACGGTTTAAGGCTATCAACTAAGGTTACGGCCTGGTTGGGCCACGTTTTTTCGGTGAGCGAGGTCTGCCCTGTTTGGAATAACTGGCTGATGGTCTCGCTACTGACCACGACCTCAGTCATGCCTGTATAAAGTTCTTCGAAATCAACTTTATCGGTAGAGTAGTCCTCTGCAGCGAGTCCTAAGACATCTGCTTTGATCCGCAGATTGGTGTCTTTACTCACCAACGCTACGGGACATTGGCACTGATTTTTCAGTTCTAAAGCCACGGCCAGGATAGCATTGTCGGCTTGGTCCCCTTCTAATTCCGGTGGCAGTTCTTTCAAGGTGATGCGATCGCACAAGGCAACCCGCAACATCCCACCCTTGGGAAGTGCAATACCTTTTGTGAGCTGCCCCTGAGCCCGCAGATCATCTAACGTTCGCGAAACTTGACGGGCATTTCGGCCCGTTTCCTGAGGCTGCTTTTTGAATCGATCCAGTTCCTCAATAATCGTAATGGGCAATACTACGTCGTTGTCCTCAAATCGAAAGATGGCATTCGGATCGTGCAACAGCACATTCGTATCGAGGACAAACGCTTTTTTCATAGGGGGGATAATAACCTTGCTAGAGAACAGGAAGCCGAAAGCTTTTACCTATTACAGCACACTGGCCCCAATCCTACCGCCCCTATTGATAACATGCCGATTTCTAACGTAAGGCGATGTGCAACTTTCCTGAAAGTACTGATACTACGTTGCTACTGATCACAACATTTAGCCAGAGGAAACGGGGAATCAACGGTTACAGGCATTTA
>JANQPU010000216.1 GCA_028285315.1 Acaryochloris sp. IP29b_bin.176 | reverse complement strand
TAAAGCGTTCAAACATGGCGTTTTCCCACAACCTGCTGCTTGCTGGTAAACCCAATTTTAGCACGAGAAATCGGCTGAATTGGCGATTACATAAGGATTCTCACTGGATTAACTAGGGACCTTCATAAACAGAAAATCCCATCATGGACTAAAACAGCTTTTTCCTTTGATCCATTGTAGATTTATCTTTCCAAGAATTGGGTCATAAATGATCAAACTGGGGTGTGGATATTACGAAATTGTATTAAGCGCTTGCGTTAGATTCATCCCACATTAGCCTTAGCCCTTGACAGCCCCACATCGCTAATCGATGCTCGGTTTCGCGCTGCCATACCGCTAGGGACTGCTGAAACTGCAGTGTTTGCAAATTCCCTTGCCAAAGAATTAGGGCATCCTCACCCTCACCATAGTAATGAGACCGTCGTCCAGCCGTTTTAAAACCAAATTTCTGGTACAAGGACACAGCAGGTTGATTGGTCTCTTGGACTTCCAAGGTAGCCCGTGTGGATTGATGCTGATGGGCCACGGTCAGCAACGCTAACAGCAACGCCTGCCCTAATCCTTGTCTCTGGTATTGGGGGTGGATCCCTAGCATCGTGATATGGGCTTCGTCCAAAACCCGCCAAAGGCAACTCAGGCCAACAAGGAGCGATGATCCTTGTCTTAAACCGGGGCGAGTCTCCCAGTTCGAGCTTTTAGATAAGAGCCGTAAACCCAGTAACGAACTGCTAGATCGCTGTAGCTCTTGCTGGTAGCTTTGCCAACTCCACCATCCCCCAAAGATTTGTAAATCTAAGGCGACTGCCTCTGCTAGATCCTGGGCTAAGAGGAGGCTTACCTCAGCTTTCACGACCTGTTCTTCTCCTGAACGCTCGGCCAGAGCGGCCTATCATGTTCTCCTAGCCTTGCAGTGGTCGGTAGGTTTGCACATACTGCCCGATGTATTGCTTTAAGTAGCTCTGGAGAAAGGTTTGAATGAACGTTAGCATTCTAGGCCGTAACGCAGGCTGGGATTGTACTCGTAAAATTGCGTCCATGAGCTGCTGATAGGAGTTCCGATTTTGAGGATTGTTCGCTAACTGCACTGCCTGTTGTAAGCTTTCTAAGGCTTGTTGATCATTCCCCGCTTGAAAATAGGCTAACCCACGTCCCCCGTACATATCTGCCAATTCAATATTGTTCGGTTTGATTTGAATTACCTGATCAAAATCGGCAATGGCACCGGGATTATTGCCTTGGGCCAGGCGAATCATACCCCGGATGGTGTAGATATCACTACTGCCAGTGTTGATACGAATACCCCGATCAAAATCGGCGATCGCCCCTTGCATATCACCCATTTGGAACCGTAAAATCCCTCGAACCCCCACAGCCTCCAGGTATTTGGGATTCAACTGAATGGAGCGATTCAGATCTGCGAGAGCCCCTTGCTTATCGCCGAGCTGCCAGCGGACAAACCCCCGAAAATAGTGAACGGCATAGGCATCCTTAAACTCAGACTTAAGATTAAGGGCTTGATCAAAGTCTGCGATCGCACCCTTGAGATCACTCCCATACCAACGCACAACCCCACGGGCAGCATAACCAATTTCGGGTTTCAGACGAACGGCCTTCTCAACGTCTGCTTGTGCGCCTTTGAGATTGCCCACCGCCACCCGGTAGACGCCCCGAATACCATACGCATCTGCCAATTGAGGATCAATCTGAATAGCTCGATCCAGATCCGACAGAGCCCCTTGGCGATCGCCTAGCTGAAATTTGATGGTGGCGCGATCACCATAGGCACTGGCATAGTCTGGGTTGAGTTGGATGGCCTGGTTGAGATCCTTCAGGGCTCCTTGGGCATCCCCTCGCTGTAACTTATCCGTGGCCTGGAGATAGAAATCTCCTGCTCTAGGTCCTTGTTGGATGGGCGGAGCTGTTTGTACAGGAGGGCGGGGTATTGTGGAAGGCGGTGAGGCGGTTGAGGGAGCAGTTTGGGGAATAGTGTCTAACCTGATCCCGACTTGGGGGGCCATCGTCGAAAAGGTATCAATCGGAATCCCCAAGTTGGCATCGTTCTTGAAGTAGACATTGCCTTGCTGTTGGGCATCAGAGCGCCCGTGAATGCCCACCAATTTTCCCTGATCATCCAAAACGGGACCCCCACTCATCCCTGGTCGGGTTGAGTTGTCATAAACTAGGGCATACCCATCTGCTAGAGGTTTGGAGGAATTCGCGGTGAGCCGACCTTCAGTAAAACGATAAATGGACAGATTAATCGCTTGCGTGGGTTGAGGGAATCCGGCGACATAAATGGGCTTCCCTTCTGGTATTGGGGTAGACTGGCCGACGTTGGCGACCTTGTAAGATTGATCACTCTCAAAGTTTAAGATAGCTAGATCAACCCCTGGTAGACGTTTAACGCTTTTGTAGTCCAGTTGGTAGCGCTGATCGGTGGGGGTGACGACTTCGTATTCGTCAGGGGTTGCAACGACATGAAAAGCCGTTAATACGGTGTAAGTATCGCCATCTCGATTGACAATCACCCCTGACCCTGGATTTTGACCATCAATCAGAACTGTGACTTGCTTCGCAATGCCACTGATTTGATCGGGGCTGAGGGCTTGGGAGGGCTGAGGCGCAATCGCAACCGCTGCAACGCCCATTAGTGCAACTGTTGGATAGGTAAAGTTTCTAAACACCATCATGCTGAAAAATCGCCACCAGACCATACTCTAGCACGGAGAAAAACAGGCCGCCTCAGGGACGACAATCGTGTTACTGCAGCATTGACAAGGTCTGTCGCTGTCTTAAATCTATCCCGTTGGCGAAGGCTGAAGGCTTAAACCTTAGTCTTGGCTTTTTTCCGTTTCGCTTGCTGTTTGGCCCGCTTAGCCTCAGCTTTGGCTGCTTTCTCGGCTGCAATCTTTTCTTGCTTGGCTTTCTCGGCAGCGGCGGCTAGCTTCTCTTGATAGTATTGATAATCTCCCCGATAGAGAACGAGTTCGCCCTCTTTGATCTCTACAATTTTTGTGGCGACTTGTGAGATGAAATATCGGTCATGGGAGACAATCACAACTGTGCCGTCATAATCCTGTAACGCCGCTTCTAGCATTTCTTTTGCCGGGATATCGAGATGATTGGTCGGCTCATCTAGAATCAGCAAATTAGCAGGGCTGAGCAACATCTTGGCTAAGGCCAACCGTGCTTTTTCTCCTCCGCTAAGGGCCTCAACGCGTTTGAACACCGTTTCACCACTAAACAAGAAGCGCCCTAAGAGGGTCCGCACCGCTTCATTTTTCCAGTCAGGTACCTCATCATGAATGGTTTCCATCACGGTTTTGGAGAGGTCTAGTGCTTCAGCTTGATTCTGTTCAAAATATCCTGGAATGACATTATGCTCTCCCAGTTTAACCGTTCCCTCATCAGCAGTTTCAGTTCCCATTAATAGGTGTAAGAGTGTGGATTTGCCAGCGCCATTTGGACCTAGTATGGCGACGCGATCGTCCCGTTCTAACAATAA
This sequence comes from Acaryochloris sp. IP29b_bin.176, assembly GCA_028285315.1. Classification (GTDB taxonomy): domain Bacteria; phylum Cyanobacteriota; class Cyanobacteriia; order Thermosynechococcales; family Thermosynechococcaceae; genus Acaryochloris. The sequence goes on along the minus strand of JANQPU010000216.1, from coordinate 3,796 downwards.
ATTTGCACCTAAAAATAGAATGTCATCCCCATAGGTTTTCACCATGTCTTGGATGATGACCACTTCCCGACCACTTCGAGGTGCAGTAGGAAACTGAAACTTGAGGGTTCGGATATCGGCTGTAGGTGCTTCAATTCGTTCAATTTTGTCCAGATGCTTCTCGCGACTTTTGGCCTGGGTACTGCGGGTGGCGCTGGCTCGGAACCGATCGACATAAGCTTGTTGCTTTGCCAGATCTTTTTGCTGATGTTCGTAAGCACTCAGTTGGGCGGCTTGTTGCTCTGACTTCTGTTGTAGATAGGCAGAATAATTACCCAAATAAGAGGTAGCAATCCCCCGCTCGGTTTCTACAATTTTGGTACAGAGCCGATCCATGAAAGCGCGATCGTGAGAAACAATCACCATCGGGGTAGTCAGTCCTCTCAGATAGGTTTCTAACCATTCAATAGTTTCTAGATCCAGATGGTTAGTTGGTTCGTCTAGCAGCAAAATATCAGGGCTTTGCAGCAGAATTTTTCCTAGGCACATCCGCATTTGCCAGCCCCCGCTAAAGGCACTTACCAGACGGTCGCCATCCTCAGGGCTAAATCCCATTTCTGGCAGGATTTTCTCAATGCGGGATTCTAGCCCATAGCCATCTAGGGCTTCAAGCTGTCGCTGTAGGCGGTCTAATTGATGGATTAAGTCATCAAGAGCATCAGGATCGGCAGTTTCCATTTGTTGCTGGACCTGATGCTGTTGCTGCTGAACTTGGTTGGCTTCTGTAAAAACGGTCCAAAATTCTTCCCGTACGGTTCGGCTTGGGACAACGTCGAACTCCTGGTTGAGATAGGCAATATGGAGACTATTGGGGCGAATGACCTCGCCGGCTGTCGGTTCTACTTCTCCAGCGATGATTTTCAGTTGTGTAGATTTGCCAGCACCATTCACGCCGACCAAGCCGATCCGATCGCCTAGTTTCAGCTCCCAATTCACATCCTTGAGAACTTCGCCAGTGGGATATAACTTACTAATGTGTTCGAGTCTTAGCATTTAGAACTCCGATAACCAACTCTAGGCTTACGGAATTCTCCCTCGACAATCCCGCATTTCAGAAACAAAAGTTCATTATAGTCTAGACTTCGTAATGAAATGCCTAGGTCAGGATTAAGTCTGGGTTTGTAAGTGTTGGGCTAGTGCCCGTAGTCCCAAGGTGTAGCTCTGGGCTCCAAAGCCACTAATCTGGCCAATAGCCACTGACGCAAGATAGGAGTGATGCCGGAAATCTTCACGGCGATAGATATTACTAAGATGCACTTCTACAGTGGGTATGGCTATGGCCGCCAAAGCATCACGAATGGCAATGCTAGTATGGGTATAAGCGGCTGCATTAATCAGAATGCCATCATGATGGCCCAATGCTCCCTGAATTGCATCGACAAGACTACCTTCATGATTAGACTGATGAGCAACAATTTTGCAGTCTAACTTCTCTGCGAGGGAAAGAAGCTGCTGATTTATGCTTTCTAACGTGACTGTGCCGTATATGCCTGGCTCACGCTGACCGAGAAGATTCAGGTTAGGACCATGAAGTACCAGAATGCTGAGAGAACTCACAGAAAATCAGCGAAAAACGTTTGATTAACCAACAACGCAAAAGGCCACTGATTTCTAGTCAGTGTCGGATGCTTATATAGAAATAGGAAGAAAATCTCAACGCGCCAGTTCAGGGAGTAAAAGACCCAAAAGTGCTTCAATAGTTGATTAAAAGGAGACTAACGACGGTCTCGGACAGGGATAGGAATCATTTCTAGTTCAGGCTCAACTTCTGGACCAACTAGAACTTCGACAAGCTTACGAGCAAAATCTTTGATCTTTTCGATGATTTTATCTAAAGAGTCCATTGAGTAAAAAGTCCCTCGCAGTGACGTCGTAACCAACTAGAAAAACTATACGGGCGCTTCTATAGATGGTTATAAAACAAATATTGTTATAACGTTTCTTTAACGTAGCATATTTATCAATCTAATGTGTGACCTCTGTAACCAAATTACGGGTAAGCACGGATGTAAAAACTTGTAAATCTATGGTTGGTCAACCAGCATCTGACGACGCAAGAGATCGAGGGCGTGGGAGGTACTCATCTGTCGAACCCAGTCCCGTCCTCTTAAAGAACTGATTTGATACTCAAAGCTCTGCGTGCCTTGGGGGCCTGAGAGACCAATGTACACCAGACCAACGGGTTTCGTCTCTGTACCCCCATCAGGGCCTGCAATACCTGTAATACTGACTCCCCAGGTACTTTGCAGAACAGATCGCACCCCTGCCGCCATCTGTTCTGCCACAATCGCGCTAACAGCACCGTGCTGCTCTAGATCGGTCGCATTCACCTTGAGTAGATCTTGCTTGACTGCATTAGCATAGGAAATCACGCCACCTAAAAAATACGTTGAACTACCGGATACGCTAGTGATTCGTTGTCCTAGACCCCCACCGGTACAAGATTCGGCGACAGCAAGAGTTTCTCCTCTCTGCTGTAACAATTCACCAACCACGGATTCTAAGGTATCTTCATCAGCACCAAAACAGTGTACTCCACAGATCTGCCGAATCTGTTGTTCGATGGGAGCAATAACCTGATTGGCCGTCTCTACAGAGGCCGCTCGGGTCGAAATCCGTAGTCGAGCCTGCCCTTTACTGGCATAGGGGGCCACCGTAGGGTTGGTTAAGGCTAAAAGTGGAGCCACTTGGTCAGCAAGGGTGGATTCAGGAATTCCCCAGAACCGGAGGACCCGACTATAAATCTGAGCAGTGACCCAACCAGTCGACTGCAAGTAGGGCACAGCAGTTGCTTGCCACATTCGCTGAAATTCTTTCGGTACCCCCGGAAAAGTAAAAATCGTCAGCTCGGGACGAGGATGCCAAATCATGCCTGGTGCGCTGCCAATGGGATTCGGTAAAACCTGGGCTAATTCAGGTAGCCAGGCTTGCTTACCGTTAGATGGACTGGGCTCCCGATTACGTTGGGCGAATTTACGGGCAATATCCTCTAAAATTTCAGGATGATTAACCAAAGGAATTTGAAAAAAATCGGCTAAGGTCTCCGTGGTCAGATCATCTGGCGTCGGCCCTAATCCTCCGGTAAAGATTAGGAGTTGAGATCGTTGACAGGCTAGTGCGATCGCACCTTTGATCCGCGTGGGGTTATCGCCCACCACCGTCTGATGAAAATGGGGAATACCTAAGCGAGCCAATTCCTGCCCCAAAAACTGAGCATTGGAGTTCAGAACCTCACCTAGCAGAAGTTCCGTGCCAACACAAATGACCTCAGCACTTCGATTCATACCCTCTAATCTCGTTGACTCACCCTCAACACTGTATCGTCACTTCTTTGAAATGGGATGTGTTGTATTGCTTGGGAAAAAGATTGGGTAAGCTAAATCCATTGTTTTACAAAATAAAAGGTCAAACGTGTTTGAGTCAGGACTGTTTGTAGCAACAGCCATTCAGGGTTTGAAGTGGCTGCAAGTCTGGCATGAAGAGCAGGCCAATCCACCCCATCTTCCTCAGCATGCGATTCTTATCTTCAAACGCTTTAAGGAAGCCTACGATAGTAAGAATGCCTACAAACTCAAGTTATTACTATCTAACCGTTATCGTGGGGACATCTTTGGTGCTAGTAACAAGCAAGCCTACCTCAATATACAGAAACAAGTCTAGGCGATGTGCAACTTTCCTGAAAGTACTGATACTACGTTGCTACTGATCACAACATTTAGCCAGAGAAAACGAGGAATCAACGGTTACAGGCATTTAG
>JANQPU010000195.1 GCA_028285315.1 Acaryochloris sp. IP29b_bin.176 | reverse complement strand
TTGCCCTACATCAGTTTCTGAATTGCTTTATCTCAGAAGCTTATGATGCTGGGGCCTCCTTATCTTCACGGTCTCTCAATTAAGTCGCACATCGCCTTAGATGATTACTTTTGAGAGTGGGTAGGTCGCTTCCCCAACTGGCTCTGATAAATAGGTAGAAAGTTATTGTTAGGTGCAAACTCAAGCTGCTTTTGGCTGTGAATGTACGATGGATCAACTTTTCACCAGTCATATGATTGTGCATTGCAGAAATAAATAGGGTTCAAGCGAACATAATATGGTGTGAAAAAATAGATGGGTCACTCCATGATCAAGAAGAAGTGACGATAGGCAGGTGAGATGGATACCTACGCCATTTTTGAGCAAGCGGAGTCCCAGAGGGTCAGTGATGGTGCAGTAGCCCCTCCACTGGAAGGGTTAGATCAAGCGGATTTGAAGTTGATTCTAGTCTGGCCGCAACTGGGAGATTTTGACAGCCTAGAATATGCCTGGTGGCTACAGCGGAATGCTGATCAGATTCAAGAGAAAGGCGTGCAAATTCGAGCGGTGGGAATTGGCGATCGCAACTCGGGTCAGAAATTTTGTGATTTCACTGGATTTCCGCCAGCGCATCTGTTTGTCGATCCAACGGGACAGCTCCATCAACAGCTTGATCTATATCCGGGATTGACCTGGAAGGTGCCGTTTTGCTCACCGATTCAGAATTCATACCTCAATTTGTTACTGATGTGTGCGGGGATTGGCAGTCCTGGGACATTGGCAGAAGTTTTTCGGGGCTATCGGGGTGATCGCACTGCCCCGCAACTCATTGCTGAGGGTGAAGAAGTCAAGGCATTCCCCTTACCGCCCGTTAACGGGGCTTTGTTCAATCGCGCCGGAGGTAAAGGGTTTCAACGCCCTTTTGAATTAGCAACCCTTCGCCTACGCAATATGGCTGAAGTCTTGAAACATTGGCAAACCTACGTACCTGATGCCACCTACATTACCCAACGAGGTGGCACCTTTCTGTTTGATCAGCAGGGTACGCAGGTGTATGAACATCGCGATCGCGGCATACTGGGATTTGCAGCCGATATGAGCAACCCCCTGTCTTTTCTCCTGTCGTGACATGACATCGGATTACATTCATGGTTATTCTGCTGCCGAACAGCAGCGCCTGCTACAGCAATCCCAGTATTGGCAGGACCGTCTTATTCCCCTGGGCTTGGACTACCAACCCGGCGATCGAGTGTTAGAAATTGGTTGTGCGGTAGGCACCACCTTGGGGGTGTTGGCAACTCAATTCTCTGGCATGGAAGTGGCTGGCCTGGATCGAGAATCGGACCAAATCCAACAGGCGCGACAATACTTGGTCTCGGTGAACATTCATGCGGACCTGCAAGTGGGTGAAGCTGAGAATTTGCCCTGGCCTAACAACCACTTCAATCATGTCTACATCATGTGGCTGCTGGAACATTTGGTTGAGCCTTTGCCAGTTCTTCTAGAAGCTCAACGGGTTCTAAAAGTGGGTGGTACCATTACCCTGACAGAAACCGATTACACCAGTCATGTGGTCTATCCTCTATCTGAAGATTATGACTACCTGGCCCAAGCCCAATGTCAGCTTTTTTATCAAAATGGCAATCCTCTGGTTGGGCGTCAACTGGGGCCTTTGTTGGCTCAAGCCGGATTTGCTGAGGTTCAAAACCAACCTGTAGGATTTCATGTTTTTCAAGGCATGCCTAATCAAGCCTTACATCAGCATGTTGAGTACTGTTTAGGATTTTTGGAACCTATGATTTCCCAGATGGTGCAGCTTAATCTAGATGAGCAAAGACTGTTGAAGGGATTGGCTCATTTACAGACTACGCATTATGTGAGTTGACATAATGCGAGGAGGCCTCAAGATTCAGGTAACCCACCTAAGTTTGAGGTCCCCCGATGAACCTGGTAGACGCCCCAACC
>JANQPU010000182.1 GCA_028285315.1 Acaryochloris sp. IP29b_bin.176 | reverse complement strand
CTAGCTTGCTCTGCTGAGAAAATGAAATTATGGAGAGAATTCTCAGAGTGGAGTAGTGAAATCACCTATCTCTTCTTTCTCAGTTATTCATATTAGGTTTAACAGCCAATATTTTTGGTCAGCTAGATAAAAACTCGAAACCAGTTGCCCATAATAATCCTGTAACTGACACAAGATAAACAGCCTGAACAATAGACATGTCTTAATCATTGGGTACAAAAAGTGCTCAGTGCTTTCATTCATCAAATTGTTTTGGATGTCTAGAGTCTAGGGAATAATAAGGACAAGAAAATCGTTGTAAAGAACGGTATAAATGACTACAAAATGTCAAGTTTCCAACAGCGAAGAATCCAAGAAATATCATTATTTAAACGCAACCCCAAATGGCCAATATTCTAGTGATTGAAGACAACCTCGAAGTTCAGGATATCGTCTCAGAAATCTTGGAGAATGAGGGGTTTAAGACCCTAGTTGCAGATAACGGCTCAACGGGCCTGCAACTGGCTCAGCAATATCATCCAGATTTGATCATCAGTGACTTGATGCTACCTGAATTGGATGGGTATGGTATCTTGCAAGCCTTAAGACAAGATAGGTCCACAGATGCCATTCCGCTGATTTTTCTCACGGCTAAAAGCGATCGCGAGAGTTATCGGCAGGGAATGGAGCTGGGAGCGGATGACTACATCAGTAAACCGTTTACCCAAGACGAATTACTCAAGGCGATCCATATCCGTCTCAGCAGAAAAGCTAAAATTCTAAACCGTTGCCAAACTCAAATCCGGCAATTGAAAGAAGAATTGATTTTTACCAATAACCATGACTCGTTAACGCAATTACCCAATTGGCAATTCTTACAATGGCAGTTTAATCAAATCTGTACGCAAGCCCAGCCCCCTAATTTGATCCCATTACTGCTGATTGGCATTGACCAATTTAACTGGATGCGCAGCAATCTTGGCTACGCTTACAGCCAAGCCATTATCCAAGCTGTTGCTCTTCATTTGCAATACCAGGTTGACTCACTCCGATTGCCGCTAGCCACGTTGGGGCGATTAGAAGCTGATCAATTTGCACTACTGCCGGGTGAGTTCAATCATTCAACTGACATCGCTAAACTTGCTCAATCACTCATCCATAGTTTCAAGCAACCCTTAATAGTTAAAGATCAAAGCGTCTCAATCAGTGCGAGTATTGGCATTGCGCTCTATCCGCACGATAACCAGGATATTGACATGCTGGTTAGCTATGCCAGGGTGGCGATGAATCATGGCAAGCAGCAGGGAGGCAATCATTATCAGTTTTATACAGATGTAGGACAGGTTGATGCAGCAGAACAAATCGCCATTGCTTCGGAGCTACCCCGTGCGATTGAACAGGGTGAATTCCAACTGTATTATCAGCCACAAGTTGATCTGAGAACGGGCCAACTCATCGGTGCTGAAGCTCTAGTGCGCTGGTACCACCCAGAATGGGGAATCGTTTCACCAGGAAAATTTATTTCTATTGCCGAAGAAACAGGACTCATCATTCCTCTAGGAGAATGGGTCCTGCGCATCGCTTGTCAGCAAGCAAAGGACTGGTATCAACGGTTGTCAAGTCAGTTGAAGGTGGCGGTGAACCTTTCTGCTCATCAATTTGATCAACCGGATTTGACCCAAACCATACTTCAGGTCTTAGCCGATACGGATCTCGCTCCTGAGTGCTTAGAAATAGAACTCACAGAAAGTATGTTGATGAGAGATACAGCCGCTGCTATTCAAACCATGCAAGACCTGAAGGCAATTGGCATCAGTCTCTCCATTGATGATTTTGGGGTAGGGTATTCTTCCCTGAGCTATTTGCAGCAATTGCCGTTTGATACGCTTAAGATTGATCGTTGCTTTGTGAGTAACATTGATACCAATCATGCCAATGCTGCAATCACCTCTGCTGTGATTAGTATGGCCCACGACTTACAACTAAAAGTAATTGGCGAAGGGGTCGAGACAACCGCTGAACGAGAATTTCTATCCCAGCATCATTGTGATGGGATGCAAGGATATTTAATCAGTCCTCCCCTCCCTGCACCTAAATTTGAGTCTTTGATCACAAGCCTGAGCAGTACTGAGAAAACTATGCTGTCATAGATATCTCATCTACTTACTCTCTTTCGGCATGGTTTAAAAACAGGGGATTTTGGGTTACACTTCCATGGATCAGTGGGGGCATTCAAACAGAAAGTTACGGTTTCGCCTGGGACCACTGCTCTGTATGGCGTCCAGATCGCACTATGGGGATGTGTAAAGAAAACCCTCGTTTCTTTTACACTCTGAATTTGACCATAATATAGCACTGATCAGTACAAGAAAACTCATCTAAAAATCAAAGCTAAATAAACCCTCTCCAATTATCTTTCTTAGCTAATAAGTTCAAAAACGCTGAAACTCTTGTCTCATGAGGTATGTACGCTTTTAGTTGCGTGACATCAACTGCTCTGGAGAATTAGGGACAGAATCCCTAAAATTCAAAACCGTTACTTTCTGCGCGAATGCGCCCGCTGGTCCGAGTCAAGTCAGGGGCATAAGCGACTAAATAGTCGTGCAACTGGGGATGCGTCGGCACTTCTCGCGTATCCCGCTTGCCCTTCGTATGATGCCAGTGAAATAACACCGATGGCTTTGAACCGTGAGCATTGATCACATCACTGTACGCCCCTTGATATAGGCAATGATTTCTCAAACCTTCTCTGACAGAGCAATAGCAAGGAATCAGAGTTCAGTATTTTCCCCCAAGGAATTAAATAGTGATCAAAGTTAGAATTAAAACACGATAAGTAGGCTACCAAAAAGCCTTAGTAGAATCAGATTCATCTAATATGCACGCAATGCGAAGATCAGTACCATTATCCAAATTTCCTCAGGTTCCTTCTGGAGTGGTTGTTGGCTGGTCAACTCTGATATTGATGGTGGTAATCAGTGGTTTGCTGAGCCAACTCAATCTGGGAGTGGAGTCCAAAGGATACCCTCAAAATCTCGTTCCCGCTTCTTCTGACATAGGTCAAGAGGTTTAACCTAGAGAAGTCTAGCGATCTCTAAATATATTGCCTCTTCAATTCCATAAAACGGGCATTCTTAGCAAAAAAACATTGCTAAAGATTCAAGGAAGCTATGAATGGCCAGACTAATAGACTTGGGATTGTTGATCCTTATTTAGCTATGTATTCTACAAATTCATCTACGTTTGATAAGCAAGTGTTTAACTGGATAGATCAAAAGATGAATTAAAACAATGTCATGGTCCATAATGTTAGTTTCATCAAGAGAAACTGGAATTCATGACAAAAATATTCCTAATGGCAGGTGCCATTTTTGGTGGCCTTTCCGTGGCGGTAGGTGCCTTCGCCTCTCATGCACTCAAAGCACAAATGAGTGAGCGATCGCAACAGATTTTCGAAACTGGCACAAAGTATCAGATGTATCATGCTCTAGCCCTTATCTTGGTGTCACTGCTATTGAGTCGTGCCGAAGGGGGAGACAACTTGATGACAATTGCGGGCTATGCCTTTATGGCTGGCATTATTTTATTTTCTGGTAGCCTGTACGGATTGAGCCTATCTGACATTAAATGGTTTGGGCCTATTACTCCCCTGGGGGGTGTCGCCTTTTTAGTAGGGTGGGGATGTTTAGCGATCGCAGCCTTGAAATCCTCTTCAATCAGTTAATTGAGGACCCTTCAATGCCCTCCGAACAATCTCACTCTTCAGAACTCTACGCTGAAGTGCAGCATTATCGCGAGCTAGAACGCACCTACCAAGTTGATATTGACGCCAGATTACCGACAGAGGTTTTCAGTCAAGCCTTGGATTATCTGGTCATTGCTTGTGTTGATTTGGTATTTACCCATCAGCAGCAGGTACTGCTAGCTAAACGCCGGATCTATCCCCAAAAATCTTGGTGGGTTATTGGCGGACGCATGATTGCAGGGGAGTCACCCTTACAATCCGCCCAGCGCAAAGCAGAGCAAGAAGCAGGACTTGCGATCGCTGCAGACCGCTTCCGATATATGGGGATCTATTCCACTTGTTTTGCCCATCGGCAGCAGCCCCCTCAAAATCGGGGCTTACACAGCTTGAATATCAACTACCAGGTTGTGCTCAGCGAAATCGAGAAAACACAGCTTTCCTTGGACATTGATGAGTATGATGCCTGGCAATGGTGTAATCATGCTGAAGTATTAACCATGATTGATGCCGGAATCGAGATGAATCAGGCATTGCTCAAGCTTTTGGATACAGCTCACAATTGGGTAATTTTTGGATCCCCCAATTAGCATCAGCGAAAATGAGCTTGCGTTAAGAGTTGCACTTATGCAGCGATGGGTTCATAGCTATCATCACTGTTGTTAGCATATTCTGATAACAACTCATCATCATCTGCAGACCAATCAAAATCAGCATCATCACTTTGACGGAAGCGACCATTCTCTTCTAACCAGTCATATAGAGAAGTATTCTTGCGAGGGGCAATAACGGCGCTAACCTGATAACGATTTTCTTCTGTCAATGAGGGATTATGCATGGGTGTATCCTGAGCAAAATATGTTTGTATACATAATTTGCCTCATCTGAAAAGCCTATGCTTCGGTATTTATAACGATTTTGGGAAGAGAATAAAGATGTTTTTGTCCTTGAATTTACACAGGTCTTTTTACACCTAGGGTATGGGTATCCTGGACCATCGCATGCAGAATTGAGAATTTTCGGCTTCAAAACTGATCATTAGCATAGTCGTCCTACTGCTTGGGAGATGCGGCAGATTATTACCTTCAATCTGAGGGATACAAACAGATGGGGAGCCAATTGAAAGCCCATCCTTTCTCAGGGGGCTACTATCCTTGATCCGACACCCATTTTGTTGCTGAGTGAATCACCTTCGCCTCACGCCTAATAATCTAGTTTTGGGAGTGACAAAATTACTTTTTTTTAGTGATATAGATCACACTAACTCCGATTTATTGCAGCCATATTAAAGAAGACTTAGTGCTATCTGAGTCGTCATTGGGGAACACACATACGTCCGGCAGGTTGGTTCAGCTTGTCGGTGTTTTTTTTGGGAAAACCTGCTGACAGGATTAGCCCATTGGCATGTTTAGGACAAAAATCTATTCCAAAAATAACCTCCGTATAGATACGGAACTTTTTGATAAAGTTTTTTTGATCTGCTGAGACGATATTTTCACTGCTAATAAAGCCGGAAAAAACAGTTAAATCTCCGTAATTATTCGGTAGGGTCCACATTTGACTGGCTATACAGTGTAATCACTGTGTGTTCACCACTGTTTCTAGATAAGGGACTGTATCAACAATCCCTTATCTAGATCCAAATACAAATCCTTAATGGCCCTGTGTAATCATAGGGCCTTTTTTTATTGTTGTTTTAGGGCAAGTGTTGCTGATTAAGCACTGTAGATGGGTTGGCTAACCCAAATGGAAGGCTTTATGAATGGCCTGCAGGGCCGTGATTCCATCATTTTGAGCGACCACACAACTCACTCGAATCTCTGAGGTAGCAATCATTTGAATATTAATTTTCTGCTCTGCTAAGGCGGCAAACATGTGAGCGGCAATCCCCGGTTGTCCTAACATGCCGATACCCACAATGCTGACTTTTGCGATCGCAGACTCTGATGCCACGTCTCCACATCCTAGGGTACTGGACAGGTCATGTAAGAGCCCTTGAGCAACCTCTAAATCCATCGCCGCCACGGTAAAGGCAATATCCCGCGTAATCTGCCCTCCCACTTGGCGAGAGCGCTGCGACTGAATAATCATGTCCACGCTAATATTCTGCTTAGCCAAGGTCTGGAAAATATGGGCGGCCATCCCTGGACGGTCTGGAACATTACGGATCGCCAGTTGGGCCTGTTCTAGATCCAAGGCCACGCCCCGCACAGGTGGAATAGGGTGATCAGGCAAGGATAGGCCACTGTCAACTGAGGAACTGGTCACTTCAAAGAGTTTGCACAAGGCGGCTGTGGCTCGCTCACAATCAGCGGCGGCAATCGTACAGCTCACATTGACCTCGGAGGTGGAAATCATTTGCAAATTGATGCCCATATCACTCAAAGTCTGAAACATCTGGGCCGCAATTTGGGGACGACCAATGATGCCAGCACCGACAATACTAACCTTGGCGACATTCCGCTCTACGATCACTTCCGAGGCACTATTGGTTGGCAGGGTCGCGCCAAAAGCGGTGGCTACTGCTTCGGCGCGATCGCAACACTCTCGGGCCACCGTAAAGGCAATGTCATTCGAGTTGCCGTCATGGATGGACTGAATGATCAGATCGACATCAAGGCCCTGATTCGCTAACTCTCCGAATAGCCCTGCGGCCACGCCAGGGCGATCTGCTACATGCAGTAAAGCAACTTTGGCCTGGTTCAGATCAAAATGAACCGCATCGACAGGCCGTCCCAACTCTAAGTCTGTCAAGGTTTTGGGCTGTGTCCCCGTTGGGATGATGGAGGTACCTGGGTCATCCGTCCAACTGGACCGAACTGCCATCTGCACCCCATAATTACGAGCAATTTCTACAGCCCGAGGATGGAGGACATTAGCCCCTAAGCTTGCCAATTCCAACATCTCTTCACAGGTGATCTCATCCATGAGCTGGGCATCCTCGACCAATCGTGGATCCGTCGTCAGTATGCCAGATACATCGGTATAGATCTCGCATCTATCGGCCTGTAAGGCCGCCGCTAAAGCCACAGCGGAGGTATCTGACCCCCCCCGGCCTAGCGTGGTCACTTCCAAATCAGAGGTATTGGAGGTGCCCTGAAAACCAGCTACCACAACCACTTTGCCTTCTTTTAGATGGCGTTCTAACCGTTCCGTCGCAATGTTCAGGATGCGGGCGCGAGTATGTTCGGGTTCAGTGACGATCCCCACCTGAGTCCCAGTCAAGGAAATGGCAGGCTGTTCCAATTCTTGTAGGGCCATACTCAGCAGAGAAATCGAGACTTGCTCTCCTGTTGATAACAGCATATCCATTTCCCGCCGACAGGGATTGGTAGATATTGCCTTTGCTAGTTCAACCAGAGTGTCGGTGCTCTTACCCATCGCCGACACGACCACCACTACGGCATTCCCTTGCTCAACGGTTTGCTTCACTCGCTGCGCAACCGCTTTGATCCGTTCTACTGAACCAACGGACGTTCCACCAAATTTCTGAACAATTAGGCCCATGATTGTTAAATCTATTTGTAAATCGCAGGACTAGACTCAGCGAGAACGCCATCTTCTTCCTACAAACTGCTAATCAGCATTATGGTATGAAACCGTTATGGGTCATACTGCTTCCATGTAAATTTATAGATTGATTCTTCTCAGACAACGATGACCAGCCGTCCTGCGAATGCCTCTCTCACCACACCTTGGGGTGCCCCTTTTTCCCAAACCGCTAAGCGACTGTTGCTGTTAGGGTCAGGAGAGTTAGGCCGGGAAGTTGCGCTAGAAGCTATGCGCTTAGGTATTGAAGTGATCGCAGTAGATGCCTATGACTATGCCCCCGCCATGCAGTTTGCTCATCGTAATGTTGTGATCAACATGCAGGATGGGGCGGCTCTGCGCCAGGTGGTGGAGACGGTCAAACCAGATCTGATCGTGCCGGAGATCGAAGCGATCGCAACCTCAACCCTGCTCGAACTAGAAGCCGAAGGGTGGAACGTGATCCCCACTGCCAAAGCCACTAATCTGACGATGGATCGGGAGGGTATTCGTCGTCTAGCAGCCCGTGACCTAGGCTTGAAAACCTCTCCATACCAATTTGCCTCCACCCAAGCGGACTATGAGCAGGCTGTCCGACAAGTTGGCTTGCCCTGCGTCGTCAAACCCGTGATGAGTTCCTCCGGTAAAGGCCAAAGCTTAGTCAAATCAGAGAGTGAGATTACTCAAGCCTGGACCTATGCCCTAGAAGCCGGTCGTGGCAATGCCCCCCGCGTGATTGTTGAAGGCTTTGTCGAGTTTGAGACGGAAATTACCTTGCTGACGGTACGGTCCGAATCTGGCACCCACTTCTGCCCTCCCATTGGTCATGTGCAACAAAGCGGAGACTACCGAGAATCTTGGCAACCCTGTGCCCTCCACCCCGATACCCTGGAAGCCTGCCAAGATATGGCCCGCCGAATTACGGATGCCCTAGGCGGTTGGGGACTATTTGGGGTTGAACTCTTCATTGCTGGACCTGTCGATCAGCCCCAGACCGTTTATTTCAGCGAAGTCAGTCCTCGTCCCCATGACACGGGTATGGTGACGATGGTTAGCCAAAATATGTCTGAATTTGAGCTGCATGTCCGTGCCATTCTAGGTCTCCCTATCGGTGATATTCAGCTCCTGGGTCCTGGGGCTTCTGCTGTCATCCTGGCAGCGGCAGCTTCTAAGGATCCGAAAGTGGAAGGTGTTGCTGCCGCGCTTACTGTTCCGACCAGTCGTGTGCGCTTGTTTGGTAAACCCACTGCCCATAAAAATCGGCGAATGGGTGTAGCGCTGGCCTTGGGGAATACTGTGGAGGAAGCCAAACAACGCGCCAAAGACTGTGCCCAGCAAGTTTCAATTTTAAGCTAATAAGGTTTTAAACTCTCTTGCATTACCTAGCAAGTGAATTCCACTTTTGCCTGAAGCCCAATATAAACAAAGCCCTTGTTCAACAATCTACAATAATCTCATTTTGTAGGATTTAAATTAGTTTTTATACGGCCAAAGTAAACAGAGAGATCTAAATACTCATTATCCAATAGTGTCTTAGATTGCTTTGTATTTTAATCTACAGGCCAGTTTTGTAACCGGGTATACTACGTTTTCTCCATGAGATTGCTTTGAAAAGAACGCTGTTAGGATATCACAATTAGCACTCATAATCTTCGAGTGCTAAATAATAAAGATTTGATCGACTATTGAACACAAAAATAATGCTGGGGGCATAATTAATGAAAGCTTAACCAGGAGTAATACTATGACTTTACACCCTGAATTCAAGTCTAGTACGGTCCAATTCTGGAAACAGTTAGAGATGTTCCAAGCCTTTATCCGACATCCAGAACTAGGAGTTCAAGTCTCCTATGACCAAGATCCAATCAGTCGAATCTTTCTGCGTTCAGAGCATTGTGGCATTGAAGTTTCCCAGCGACCAACCATTATGTTTCGAGCCACTGTGATTGACACCCTGCCACTACCTTCGATTGAAGCAATGATCCAACGATTTACCTTTGAAACAGAAGATCAATCTCACATTGCCACCCTCGGATTAATTGCTTAACAGCGTAGGGCTGCTTCAACTTCCTTCAAGGGAACCTGGAATGAAGGTTATCCATTCCCAGCCCCTGAATGGTGCTTTTGTTGCAGATGTACCTCTAGCGCTATGCCTTACCCACAAGTCTTGAAAGTATTGTGATGGTTAGGTTTGGGATATGCGATAAAGTGTAACCTGACCACTGACATAGCGAAG
>JANQPU010000177.1 GCA_028285315.1 Acaryochloris sp. IP29b_bin.176 | reverse complement strand
GACAGACATCGGTTTGGCTCAGCACAGCACTTTGAACCTAAACCTACAATCCACACATCTAGACCCTATTTCACACTTACTTTATAAATGGCCTCTGAGAACTCATCAATATGCTCAGAAGGAAAGAGCTTCTCAGTCACCCCGTACCTCTGTGCCTCGACCTTCTGAAGTTGAGTCATCAATGCAGCCTTCGCTGATTCAAGCAAAGTCGAATGAAGAGGGGTTAGCTGAACATGCTGAGCGATTGAGGAAGTTTCAGCGGCTGGGTAATTCTATGATACAAATGGGTCCACCTAAATTTGACAACGATAAGACCAGTTCGTTTCAACCAAAACCTTGGATTCAGCGGGAGCTGACGATTGGACAAGCGGGAGATAAGTATGAACAGGAGGCAGATCGGGTTGCTGATCAGTTAGCGGTTCGAACTAACTCGCTAAGGATGCCGAGTGTTAACCGAAATCAAGCTGTTCAACAACAAAAAGCGGAAAAAGATATCAATCAAACCATGAGGCCTTTGGTGGAAGCAATACAGCAGATGAAGCAGGGCGTTGAAGACCCATCAGATCATGACCTAGAACCGTTGCACCCCCCTATATTGGACAGAGAAAAGTTACTTAAAAAGCACACATCTGCACCTATTGAGCCAGCAAATGGATCTGCACCTGGGATTCAAAGCAATAACAATCTTGATCAGGTGTATCAAACTAAACTCCAGAAATTTCCAAGACCTGAACTAATTGATGTGCAGCAGCATAGTAGCATTGTTCAACAATTCTCTGAATCAGAGGAGAGGCCCTTAAATCGGACTGGGATGCCAAATCATCTCAAGGATGGAATTGAGAACCTCTCTGGTATGGCTATGGATAATGTCAGAGTTCACTATAATTCCGCAAAACCAGCTCAATTAGAAGCTCTAGCATATGCTCAAGGAACAGAAATCTATATTGGACCAGGACAAGAAACTCATTTACCCCATGAAGCTTGACATGTAGTGCAACAGAGTCAGGGGCGTGTGCAGCCGACTACTCAAGTGGGTGGGTTTGGAGTAAACGATGATAGCAGCCTAGAAACTGAAGCAACTGTAATGGGAGCGAAGGCAGTCCAAGTGGGAAAATCTGGTAAGAATAGGATGAACGTATCAGACCCTATTTCTAAGAAACAGAATTCCAGTCATTGTTTATTTAAAGGACAAAACACTAACATTATATCTGCCAAAAAAGCAAATCGGGTTATACAGCGAGTTACACCCCCCAATTACCATAATGTTCAGGTAAATGGGGTATTTGCCGGAAATGTCTCTTTCACAGAAACCAATATCGCCAGTCCACCAAATGGAAAAGTAAAAGTTCAATCGCCTGCAATCACTCTTTCTGGAAGTGTCGATATCAACCGTGGAGATCCTGATAGTCAAAATGAGGGGGTCAAAATAGGTTGGGTTCAAACCCTTGTTTCATCAACAGCAACAGGAAAGTATAAAGACCCAGGTGTAGCAGCAGGTGCTGGTAAGGAGGAACGGGCTCAACTTGCGGTTGCTCCACAACCTATTCGAGATGGCGATGCAGGGAAAAAGCCTTGGTATGAAGTAAATGATGTGAGAGGTTGGAACGGTACGAATGGTGCTACGGTAACTCCTGGCAATCTGTATGATAGGCCCACAGTAACATTTGACTTCTCTGGAGAAGCTGATACTAGTAAGGAATTGTATGAAGTGGTAGGGCAAGATATTTTTAAGACCTGGTTAATTGCTTGGCAAGATGGCAAACCGAAATATCTATACCACTATGATTGGCAGGTGAACTATAGTGGCACTCGGGTAGCTGCAAGTAACTGGAACGCAGCAGGGGCATCAAATTCTACAGGTTCTGGTCCTGGTGCTGGCAGTAATCCCAAAACAGCGGTATTGGGCGACCCAGTGGCCAATGATGCATTGAAATGGAGATGGCGAAAGGTTTAGTAAGCAAACTATAAGAAATGAGGCCATTTGCCTGTCTCAATCAAATGACTGAAGCAACGTACAGCAGTTGGTGGAGACAGTATAAGTATACTAATTTGTCTCAATTCATAGCTTTCGTTGGTCTGAGTCCAGAAGAAGCTGTGAATTGAGTACAAAGTTATTTTCTCGCGGCATAAAAGTAAATTTCGTTGTGAAGCAATAAAAATAACCTCTTAGTCTTACTTTGATTGACCTGTGAATAATCTGATTCCATTACATGGGAAATCTCCCTGTGAAATTCGACTAACTCACCTCAGCACATTTACAGAAGCAGAAGTGGCTGCCCAGTCCTTAAAAAAGGGACAACTCCTCCTGGTAAATTTAGCGAATTTACCTTGTGCATCGGCTCAAAGAAGTAGTGACTATCTAGCGGGCAGTGCCCATTCCCTCTCTGGTCAGTATACTGAAGGTTGGCATTGCTGAGGTTGGTATTGCTAAGAGTTGCACCACTAAGGTCGGCACTGCTGAGAGCTGATTTCTAAACAGAAACTAAAGTTGCTAATCGATGTGTGAGCAGTCGAATAAAACAGCCATAAATCATGGCTTCACTCGTTTCTGGAT